>JBOGUH010000095.1:0-3969 GCA_050695975.1 Anaerolineae bacterium | reverse complement strand
GTGGACCTCGATCGATTTGCCCAGCGCTTTCAGCTTCGCTTCGTAGGCCTCGATCGGCCGGGCGGGCGTGCGCGTGTCGTTGCGCCCAGTGACGATGAGCACCGGCGCTTTAACATGCTCCGCGTAGGTGATGGGTGAACTGGCAGCGTATTGTTCCGGCTTCTCCTCGCGCGTCCCACCGAACATCGCCACCTGATAGCCCTTGAGCGTATCGGCCGAATCTTCGTACATCGACACCCAATCGACGACCGGCATGCCGGCCATACCGCCGGCCCACAGCTCGGGCCGCTTGCCGAGCGCAAGTAAGGTCAGGTAGCCGCCGTACGACCAGCCGGTCAGCAGAACCTGATCGGGTCGAGCGATTCCATGTTCACACAGCCAATCGCGTGCGGCGACCATGTCTTCGATTTCCCAGCGACCCAGGTCGCCCCAGATCTGCTCCTGAAATTTTCGGCCAAACGTGGTCGAGCCTCGATAGTTGATCGTCAAAAAGGCGAAGCCGTGATCTAGCCAGGCCTGGCTCTCGGCGTGAAAGCACTCGGTCATCACGGCCTCAGGCCCGCCATGTGTATGCAGGATGGTGGGGAACGGGCCTTCGCCATCGGGCAGGCTGAGCCAGCCTTGAACCAGCGTAGCGTCGGACGAGGTGAAGGTGACTGACTTCCACGCATGGCCCGGCGGCGCCTCGCCTGCAGTCAAGGCGGTGCGCACGAGATTGCCCGTCACGCTGTCCAGCACGATTAACTGCTCTGGGTGGGTCGCATCTTGCCAGTGCGCGAAGACCTCATCGCCCGGCCCGAAGTATGCGCCGGGCAGGCCGTAAAATGTGAATGTGCCGCCAGGGTGATTCAACGGCGTGAGCGCAGCGGTCGATAGATCGTAAACGTGGAGTCGTTCGACGGCCTGACTGAACTGAGAGAGCAAAATTCGATTCGCATCCGCCGACCAGTCGAGCGGTGTGACTTCACCCTCAAGCTCATCAAGCGTCGGGGCGATGCGCTCGCTCGTGCGCGGATTCCAGATCAGCGCTCGTTTGACGCCGGTTCGATTGGTCGAGGCCAGCAGCCGAAAATCGCCGGGGAGCGGCGAGAACGCGATCGGCTCGATGCTGCTTCCCGGCCCATCCCACAATTGGGCGAACTTCGCGCCGCTCGCGATATCGAACGCGAGCAGATCGAAATGCTGCATGCCTGTTCGTTCGCTCGATGCCATGACGACGATCTCGCTGCCGTAAGACAGAACCGGCCCGACCGCGAGGCGCCTGCTGCGATACAGTATCCGTGGCGTGCCGAGCGCGCCATCCGGCCCCAAGTCGATGCAGCAACTTGAAAAACCGTCGACCTTCGCCAGCGTGAAGCCGATGCCGTCTCCGGACTGGCTTGCCGTGAAATTGAACGAAGAGTACGGCGGCAGGTCGGGCGTGATGTCCTGCGGCCCGCCACCCTCGAACGGCACGCGCACGTAGTGGCCGATCTCGTCGCCGTGCTGATCGTCGTGGTAATACACGTAACGGCCATCCGCCGAGATGAAGCCGAACGGCGTGCCTTCGGGTCGCTGCGTCAACTGCCTCAATTCGCCTGTGGGCGCGTGCCATGCGTACAGCTGATCCACGCCCGATGGGTTGCTGACGACCAGACCGCGGGTCGGCGCTGCCTTGGCGAGTTGTGTCCACGAGATATTCGGCGCGCGAAAACGCTGCTTCCACGGGGCGGTATCGTCCAGGCGAAGTTCTTTCAGCATGTGTGTCTCCGGTGTTGTAATGCGGGAATTGTATAACAAAAAACCGCCGGAAACTCCTGCGGCTCCATTCGCAATATGCGATAAGCCGTGTCAGTGCAGTTCGGTGATGAACGAGAACGCGGCCGCCCCGCCGAGGATGGCGATCGCATCGTAACCGATCAGGAAGACGGCGACAATCGCCGAGGTGTCAGCGGTCGTGCCGGCCAGGGCTCCAGCCGTGAGTTGGCTGGCCAGCGCGATCACCGGGACGATGACCGGCAAGAGCATCACCGGCAGCAGCAGTTCTTTGGCGCGCGTGTTCGCGACGAACGCCGCCAACAGCGTCCCGACGCCGACGAAGCCGAGCGTGCCCAGGAACGTGGCGAACAGCAGCCCGAATGGATCGGCGGACAAGCGGGAGAAAATGGTGAAGCCGACGAGCACGGCGATCTCGGCAACCAGCGTGAAGACCAGATTGCTGATCAATTTGCCGAAATAGATCGCGCTGTGGTCGGCCGGGGCCATCAGCAGCGCCTCCCACCCACCGCGATCGCGCTCCTGGCTGAAACTCTGATTCAGCCCGATCGTCCCGACGAGCGCGAAGCTCACCCACAGGAAGCCGGGCCCGATGGCCTCGAATGGTAATGCCGTCGTATCGATCGTCGTCGAAAAGACGAAGAGGATCAGCAGCCCAAATGCCACCCACAGGCTGAAGATGTCGCGCCCGCGCGCTTCCGAGCGCAAATCCTTCCAGACGATGGCGGCGACAATCCCCAGATACTGCGCCAGCGACTCGCGCCAGCGTGACGGGATGACGCGCTCACGCAGCGCCTCTGCGAGGTCAGAAGTCTGTGCCTCAAGCATCGGCCTGACCTTGCGCGAACGCTCGCGCGTAGACCGCCCGCAGCGTTTCCCGCGTCACGCTCCGGCTCTCGGCCTGGTAGATCAACCGGCCGACGGCCAGAATGGCAAACCGGCTCGAGCGCTCCACGCCGCGATCGAGGTCGTGCGTCGTCATGATCAGCGTGTGGCCTGCGGCGATCAAGTCGGCGAGCAGACCGTCGAGGCGCTCGGCCGCGGCCAGGTCGAGGCCGGCGTACGGCTCGTCGAGCAGCAGGACAGCCGGATCGTGCATCAGCGCGCGGGCGATCGCCGCGCGCTGCGTCTGACCGTGCGAGAAGCCGCGCACGCGGTCGTGCCGCTTGTCCCACAAGCCCACACGCTCCAGCAGGCTTTCGGCGCGCTGCTTCCGGCCGGGGATGCGATACAGGCGGCCAAAGAAGTCGAGGTTCTCCAGCGCAGTCAGGTGGGCATAGAGCAGCGGCTTGTGGGCCACCAATCCGATGAGCCGCCGGACGGCAAGGGGATCGCCGCGCAATGAAACGCCGCCGACGGTCACATCGCCGGCAGTGGGTGTGATCAGCGTCGCGAGGATGTGAAGCAGGGTCGTCTTGCCTGCGCCATTCGGGCCGAAGAGGCAGAGGCACTGGCCGGTGGGCGCTTCGAGAGTCAACCGCGCCAGCGCCCAATGCCGCCCGTAGCGGTGCGATAGATCGTGGATAGCGATCATGATGGGCCGTCGGGCCTGCGATTTTTGTTCCGGCGGCGTTCTCTTAACTCTGGCCGGTCTTTGCGCGACTTGCCCCCGGCGCTGCCGATCCCGATCAAGAGGAGTATGAGCAGAATGAATAGGAGGTACTTATCCCAGCTCAACTGGCCGTAGTGCAAGACGGGTTGGAGGAGGAGAGAGGTGAGCATCGTGTTAGTTCCCTGAGTTCCTTTTAGTTCCCTTGACTCACAAAGACCTCAAGGAACTGGGGGAACTCAAGGGACTGGAAGGGTCAGCCGACAGGTTTCGCTTCGATCGTCACGTCGAGGCGCGTCGTGCCCAACTCGATCACGTCGCCGGATTGCAACCGGTGCGGCGCGCTCAGGCGGGTCTGATTGACGAACGTGCCGTTGGTGCTGCCGAGGTCTGTCAGCCAATAGCCGCCGTCTTTGAATTCGATCCGGGCATGGCTCCGCGAGAGTTGTTCGTCGAGAATGGGGATCGGATTGTCGCGCGAGCGACCCAGTGTGGCGCCTGCTTCACTCACCTCGAATGTCGTGCCTTGCGCCGGGCCGGCGCTGGCCCGGAGGAGGGCGTAGAGGGCTAACTGCTCTTTGCGCACGACGGTTGCCCCCTCGGCGGCCGCGGGCCGACCAGCCGGCTCGGGCTTGGACGCCTCAAGGCCCTGGATGACCCCGGCG
>JBOGUH010000094.1:0-3107 GCA_050695975.1 Anaerolineae bacterium | reverse complement strand
CAGGAGATAGATCGTCACCGCGATCGTCAACAAGAAAACCAGCGTGCGATTTGGCGCTCGTTCCTGTTCCATTCACGTGCTCCGCGTCGTGCGCGCTGGTGATTGCGCAGAAGTGCTCAAAGCCTGCATCCTCGCGGGCGTCCGCGGGGACGCGGACGCAGAGCGTTTGAGATGTGGGTAACCACCAGATGCGCGGGATTGTACACGAGGACATCGCTTCGGGCAATGGTTGATGGTCTGTTGATTGCACACAAGTCGCTGTTCGCCCCGCAGTTGCACTGCGGGGCGCGGACGGCAGTGCAACTGCCGTCCGAACTTGTGAACAATCGCTAGTTGATGGTATCGTGCTATACTGGCTCGGCGTCAAAAGCGTATGGGAGTGTGGGTGTGTCCGCGCTCCTATGCCCCCTGCTCTTCGGGGTTTTGCCTGCGCTGTGTTGCGCAGAGCGCGGCACACGTGTGACCCCGACTCGTAACGGTCGGGTCACAGACCCGGCCGAAGCGCAACAACCATGCGACAGACTCTTCTTCTCATCGGCAAGCCCGGCATCGGCAAGACGACGATCATCAAGCAGATCATCGAGACGCTCGAGGCGCATGCTGGCGGCTTTTACACAGAAGCGATCGTCGGCCCAGGCGGGCGCAAAGGCTTCCGCGTGATGGCACTCGACGGGCGAGAAGCGACGCTGGCGCATATCGACATCCGATCGCGATCGCAAGTCGGTCGATACGGGGTGGATGTGGACGCCTTTGAACGGGTCGGCGTGGCGGCGCTGCGTGCGGCGATCGAGCGGGCTGAGATCGTCGTGTTCGACGAGATCGGCAAGATGGAACTGTTCTCGTCGCAGTTCAAGAGCGCGGTGATCAAGGCGATCGACAGCGGCAAGCCGGTGATCGCCACGGCGATGCTCGACGCGCACCCGTGGGTCGATGCGCTGAAGGCGATGCCTGGCGTTCACATGCTGGAAGTCACTCGACAGAATCGGCAGACGATCGCCGCGCGCGTGCTGCGCTGGTTGGAGACGGGAGAGTTGGAGGGAGGTATATAATCTCAGTATGTCCGACACAATCCTGGTCATCGAAGACGAAGAACGCATTGCTGACTTCCTGCGCCGTGGACTGACCTTTGAGGGCTACAAAGTCCTCGTCGCCAACGACGGCCCCGGCGGCTTGAGCATCGCCCGCGATCAGCCGCCGGACGTGGTGATCCTGGACTGGATGCTGCCCGGCCTGGATGGGCTGGAAGTATGCCGGCGGCTGCGCGCCGCAGGCCCGACGCCGATCCTGATGCTGACCGCCAAAGACGCGGTGCCGGATCGCGTCGCCGGGCTGGATGCCGGCGCCGACGATTACCTGGTGAAGCCGTTCGCCTTCGACGAGCTGCTGGCGCGCCTGCGCGCCCTGCTGCGCCGCAGCAAACCGCCCGATACCGCAGAGGTACTCAGGTTCGCCGACCTGATGCTCGACCCGGCCGCGCGCGAGGCCAAACGCGGCGAGCGCCGCCTCGAACTCACCGCCAAAGAGTTCGATCTCCTCGAACTGTTCATGCGCCACCCGCGCCAGGTGCTGACGCGCGAGGTGATCTACGATCGCATCTGGGGCTACGACTTCGGCGGCGAATCGAACATCATCGAAGTGTACATCCGCTACCTGCGGCAGAAGACCGAGTCGGCCGGGGAGATTCGCTTGATCCACACCGTGCGCAGCGTGGGGTACGTGTTACGAGAAGAATAATGTCCATTCGTCTCCGGCTCAGCCTATGGTACACCCTCGTCCTGTCCGCGCTGCTCGGCGTGATCGGCTTCGCCGTTTTCAACGTCTTCGCCGCCACGCTGCAGGCCAACGCCGACCGCGCGCTGGAGGAGACAACCGATCAGGTATTCAGGGTCACACGCGCCTTTGCTGTGCTAGATGAAATACGCATCAGCGTGCCTGTAGAAGCCGATGTGTTTCGCACATCCGGGCTGTACCTGCAGGTGATCGATCTCGAAGGTCGAGTCGTCCGCCAGTCGGCCTTCCTCGGCGGATACGATCAGCCGCTCGATGCCGAGGCGTTGCGCTCTCCCGAAGCAGCGACGTCGCGCCTGAGGCACGATGTGTACATCGATCGTGCGCATCTGCGTGTATTGACTGCTCCTATTCCCCCGACACAGCCGGTGGGCTATCTCCAGGTCGGCCTGTCGCTGGACGCGAACGACGAAGCGCTGGCGCAGCTCACGCGTATCTTGCTGTTGGGTGGAGCAGCCGGAGTCGTGCTGGCGGGTGTAGGCGGCGCGTTCCTGGCGCGCCAGGCGCTGCGCTCGATCGATACCATCACGCAGACGGCGATCGCGATCACCGATGCCGGCGATCTGAGCCGGCGCATCCCCACGCCGGTGGCACGCGACGAAGTCGGCCGGCTGGCCGGCACCTTCAATCGCATGCTGGAGCGGCTGGAAACGCTGTTCCGCTCGCAGCAGCGCTTCACGGCCGACGTCTCGCACGAACTGCGCACGCCGCTCACCACGATTCGCGGCAACGTCGACCTGATGCGGCGCACGCGGGCAGCCGACGACGCCTCGCTCGACGCGATCCAGAGCGAAGCCGATCGCATGACGCGGCTGGTCGGCGATCTGCTGCTGCTGGCGCAGGCCGACGCGGGACTGCCCATCCGGCGCGAACCGGTCTCGCTCGATACACTGATGCTCGAAGTGTACCGGCAGATCAGCGTCATCGCGAACGGCGTGGACGTGACTATCGGTGACGAGGATGCCGTCAGCGTGATGGGCGACCCCGACCGGCTCAAGCAGTTGCTGATCAATCTGGCCGACAACGCGATTCGCTACACGCCGGCCGGCGGGCGCGTCACGCTCAGCCTGAAGCGCCTGGATGGCTGGGCGCAGCTCGGCGTATCCGACACCGGCCCCGGCATCCCGCCCGAACATCTGCCGCACATCTTCGACCGCTTCCACCGCGTCGACAAGGCCCGGTCGCGGCGAGAGTCGCGCGCCGACGGCGCGTTGGGCGGCGGCGCCGGGCTGGGCCTATCGATCGCGCAGTGGATCGCCCAGAGCCACGGCGGCCGCATCGATGTGCACAGCGAGGTTGGGAAGGGGACGACGTTTACG
>JBOGUH010000093.1:0-6248 GCA_050695975.1 Anaerolineae bacterium | reverse complement strand
CCGGCTGACCTGCCGATCGGGCAGGACGATCTCGCATTCCTCGCCGCGGCCGATCGTGAGGGAGGGTTTGTCCATCGGCCAGCGGCGCCCGGCGAGTTGGCCTTCCTGCACGACGAGAATAGGAACGGCTTGATTCGGCATGGCGCCTTCCTTGACAATCCCCTGTCCCTCGGCTAAGCTTACAGCCGAGGAGAAGGAGAGGCTTGCTCAAACCGGGATCGGTTATACACGATCGCTATAAAATCGTCGGCTCCGTGGGTCAAGGCGGCCAGGCGGCTGTTTACGAAGCCGAGGACGTTCGTCTGCAAGGCCGCCGCTGGGCGATCAAGGAGGTGCGCCTCGATCCGGACGCCGACGAGGAAACCCGCCGCCAGGCTGGAGCACAATTCCAGCGCGAGGCGAGTATTCTTGCGCGCCTCGACCACCCCACCCTGCCCAAAGTCTCCGACTACTTTTCCGAAGAAAATCACGACTATCTCGTGATGGACTTCGTGCCCGGCTCCAACCTCAAAGAGATGATGGACGAAGCCCGGCGCGCGGGTCGCTTGTTGCCCGAATCCCAGGTATTAGCCTGGGCCGACCAGATCTGCGACGCCCTGACATACCTGCACACTCAGGACCCACCGATCCTGCATCGCGACATCAAGCCGGCCAACATCAAGCTGACGCCCAACAGCCGCATCAAACTCGTCGACTTCGGGCTGGTCAAATTGATGGCGCATGACGAGTCGCGGACGATCACCGTGATCCAGGGCCGAGGCACCGCCGCGTACACACCGCTCGAACAGTACGGCGGCGACACCGGCCACACCGATGCGCGATCCGACATCTATTCGCTCGGCGCGACGCTGTACCATCTGCTCACGAACCAGCCGCCGCCCGACGCCAAACAGCGTTTCCTCCGCCCCGACGCGCTGACCCCGCCTCGCGCGCTCAATCCGGACATCTCGCCGCGCACGGAGAAAGCCATCCTCGCCGCGATTGCCACACACCCCGGCGATCGGCCGGCCACGGTGGCCGAGTTTCGCGACGCGTTGATGCAGGACGCGATCGAAGCGATGAACGCTCAGGCCGCGCTGGCTCGCCGCGCATCACACGCCCAACAGGCGGTCCGCGCTTTGAAAACGAATCGGCGCATGGCGCTGGGCGTTGCCGCCATGATCGTGATCGCTTTCCTCGTTACTCTTCTGTCTCCTCCAATGAAAGAGCAGCCGTTGATTCCGCCTTCACCGACCGAGACGATCGCGACTCCGTGATCGCGGATCGCAGATAGCAGATGGCATAGAGCGGGCCGGGCTCCCACGCCCGGCTATCGGCGGCGTGTCCCACGGTGAGGCTTCGCACGGAGCCGCCTCCGCTCGCCGGTTTTCCGTTTATCCGTTCACCATCCGCTGCCTGACCCTGTCCACCAGCCACGGCGCAGCCGCGCCGAACAGCGTCACCACCAGCGCAGCCCATCCCCCCAACGCGGCGCGGATCGCATCGGCGCCGGGCAGCCCCAGCCCGTATCCGGCGTAAGCCGCCAGTCCGCACAACGAGCCCCACAAGGCCAGGCGCACCGCCCGATCGATGGCGCCTTCCTCGTTCCGCTTTGACTCCGCGCGATACGCCCACGCTTCGACGAGCGTGATCCCCAACATGGACAAAACGAAGTCGATCAGGTTCACGCGGCGCGGCTCCGCGCCGAGCAGCGAGTCGATGAGCGCAACCGGGGTGGACGTGGGCGTCGAAGTTTGTGTCGAGGTCGGTGTCAAAGTCGGCCTGCGCGTGGGCGTCGGCGTCGGAGGCGGTTCGATGGTCCGGATCGTCGTCACTTCTCCCTCGGCAATGGTCAATTCCAGCGTGTCTGAGCGGAGCGCCGGCTCGCTGCTCGCCCGGATTTCTAACCGGCCGTTGAATTGAATCGTCACGGCGATCGACGCAGCACCGCTGATAGTATCCGCATCCGGTTCCTCGGTAAAATCGTCCGCGTCCCGATAGATCAACGTGAACTGAACCGGCGTCTCGTCGGGCACCGGATGGCCATTGCGATCGAGAATCAGCCCGGTGCGGATGATGATGCTGTCGCCCACTTTCAGGATGGGCGGTTCGGGTGTGGGTGTGCTAGGCCCAGCCGCCTCGCCGACATCCAGCGTGATGGATCGATTCGGGTCGGGTTCGGTCTGCGTGGTCAGATCGTAACCGATGGCCTCGACGCTTACCGGCGACTCGCCAACCGGCTGAAGTTGACCGAACAGCGCGCGGACGGCCGCTTCGACGAACGGCGTGGCCATGTCATACAGCGCGTACGACGTGGTGAGAGATTTCAAATCGTCCGCCGTCAACTCGTAAGGCGGCCCGAAGACAAACAGCGCCACGCGCTTGTTCGCGATCAGCTCGGATCGGTCGCGCAACAGCAGGCGGGCGGCATCCGATTGCTGAACGTCGCTCTGTAGATTCTGCTGCGCCAGGATGATCCAATCGGCCTGAGCAAAGACATTCGTCAAGTCCCGCGCCGTCGGCACGCCGGCCAGGAACGACTTCAGATCGGCAAACCCCAAGCTGGTGATCTGTCCGGGCGGCACGTCAGCCGTGCGGACCAGCGTCTGCGAGATGGCGTTCGTGAACAACGTCGTTCGCTCCGGGCAACGGCTGCAATCGACCACGAAATGATCGTCGGTGAAGATCAAGAAGGAGTCGTCGGGGGCCGGCGTCGGCGGTGGCGCCGCTTCGATCTGCGCGCTGCCGGGGTACAGGCGCGTCAGCGCGTCTTGCGCCACCCGCTCGACGACCGGCAGTCCTTGCCGCAAACGCGCATCGACAGCGCCAGGCGCCGCAACGACATCGGTAGGCAGGAAGTCTCTTTGACTCGGATACAGACGATACTTGAGGCGCAGAATCCGTTTGACTGCGCTATCGACGCGATCCTGAAAGCCGAGGTCCTCACTATACCTTTGCCGGAACGCACGGATAGACGCCTTGATGGTCTCCGCTTCACCGCTCGCCGTTCGTGTGAGCGAGAAGTCGTTCAGGATCAACAGGTCGTTGCCGGCCAGGAAGGCGTCGAGCGCGATCTGCTCGGCGCGGAAGGTGGTGAGGGTTGGGTCGTAAGAGCGGCGCAGCTTATCGTCGCCCAGCGATCCACTCACCATCAACCCGCCAACGCTCGGTTCACGCCACGCCGCGGTGTGTGGCAGCTGCAAGAGTGTGCTCAGAGCCGTCGCATCGACGCTAATGGGGGCGGTGGTCTCGCGCAGGCCGGTGAAGCCGCGAAAACGCGCATGGGTTGTCAACGCGGCGTCTGCCAGCGGGCGCGTCTCACCTTCGGGAACTCTCATCAAGGTGAAGTACGGCTCAAGATCGATGCGTTGAAGTTGGTCGAGCGACTGATTGATCGTATCCGAATCGCGCTGCAGGCCGCCCTCGCCGGGGAAATGCTTGAGCGCGACGGCGATGCGGCCGCCCGACCCTTCGCGCACTCCCCGCACGAACGCGCCGGCCAGTGCGCCGACCCAATACGGGTCGCCGCCAAAGCTGCGCACACCGGCGTCGCCGCCGTCGGGATCGGGTTGGGTCAATACGTCGAGCGAGGGGCCGATCAGGAAATTGACGCCCAGCGCCGAGAGTTCGCCGCCGACGAACCGCCCCACCTCTTGAGCATCGGTCGTATTCCACGTCGCACCGATCGCCAGCGGACCGGGCTGCGGGGTGAGGCCGGAGGTGAGCTCGCTGTAGGCCGGTCCGCCGCCGTCCTGTTCCAGCGCGGTGAACAGCGGAATGAAAGGCACTGCCGGCCCATCGGGTTGGGGCGAGGCGCTAGACTTTGCGACCAGCAGCTGCAGCGCAGCAGTGAGACGGGCGACCTGCACCGGTGTGCGATCGCCGCTGTCCACGATGTTGCCGTGGTCGGCGCTCAGGATCACACCGCCGACGTGGTAGTCGAGAATCAGTTCGGCGATGGCGGATGCCTCCGAGGCATCAGTCCCGTCGAAGGCGACGACGAACAACTGCCCGATGCGCACGTCGGGCGACATGCGCTGAAACAGGTTGGCAATGAAGGCATCTTCACCGCCATCCTGGGCCAGCGCCCCGCCGGACGAAGCCAGCGTCAGCGCGGCAACGAGTAGACCATTGGCCAAAGCGAGGAGTAAGCGGCGCATAACGTGTCGGCAGAAGGCGAACAGGAGACCCCCGCTTCGCGAGGGCCGGCAACACTGTGTGTGACAACAGCCCCCTGTGAGTGAAGTCGCCGGCAAGTATAATGCGGCGATAGGGGAACGTCAACCGTTCACACCGGATGACGCTGGACAAAGACTGATTATTCCAATCCCTGCAGCGAGTCCCATTGTTTCTGAATGCGGTCCCACGTCCGTGCAGTCGCCTCGCGGCCTAGTTGACGCAGCACGGCTGTGCGATCGGGCCGATAGCGGATGATATCCAGCGGCGTGATCCACTCGCGGGGGCCGATCACAGCGCATTTGATTTGCTTGTGGTCGGATGGGATCGGCGTGCCTCGCTGCACCCGCCGGTTGATCTTGCGCATCTGCTCGAAGTCGTTTTCGAACGTGGCGGTGATCGCCAGGTCGAGCACGTAACCGGCCTTGCCCGCGATGCCTCGCGGCGCGGGTGGCAAGTTGTCGCCAGGCGTGAGCTGATCGTGGTACGGCGACAGAAGAACGACGAAGATCTCGCCAGCCCCGGCGTCGACGGCCGGGCGCAGCGGCGAGTTGTACATCACCGCGCCGTCCCAATGGTCAAACCGATCGACCTGTGTATGCGGGTACAGGTATGGAATGGCGGAGCTGGCCAGCAGGTGCGCGTGGGTGATCGCGTCAACCTTTTGGTACAGCGGCTTTTGGTTATCGAGGTCGGGATGGTTGGTGTAAACGGCAGGGTGGCCGGTGGTGATGTCTGTCGCCACGATGTACAGCGGCGTCGTCACCTGGCGCAGACGATCCTCCGGCGCGTACTTCTCGAGTGTGCGTTTCCACGGCCCGCGATCCAACAGGCTGTTCCATGGCCGCACACGGAAGAAGCGATGCATATGGCGGGTGCGGATTTCATCCCACATCCGGCTGACGCCCGGCGCGCCGCTGATCGCCCAGACGGCAGCGTTCATCGAGCCGATCGACGTGCCGACCAGAACGTCCGGCTGCCAGCCCAATTCGGTCAGCTGCTCGAGCACGCCGCATTGAAATGCGCCGCGCCCCCCACCGCCGGAGAGGACGAGCGCACGGACGGGCTTTGAGTTGATGGTTTCCACCTTGGCCTCCGAGGCGATGCCGGATGAGCCTGGCCCGCCGGTCACGGTGACGAACATGCCTTTGCGTTCGCCGGTCGCTCGCAGGATGGCCACGCCCATCAGGACGGCGGTCAGTCTTGACGAACGCATGATGCCTCCACTGACGGGTGGCAAGTATTGTACCAACACACCTGCGTTTAGGGTAATCGTGCGCCTGCCCGATTAAGTAGCGTAATGATTTCGTCACTAATGGAGATATAATCATGACGATGCGCTGCCGTTTCCTTTCCCTGATAACCTTACTCTCGTTCAGCCTGGCTGCGTGCGGAGGGTCTCTGCCCGGAGGCGCGGACGTAATCGAGCCTGGCACGCCGAACCCGGAGTCAACCGTGACCGACTCGACATCCACTCAGGGCTACACCTATGCCGGTAAAGTCGCCGCGCCGGACTTTCCGGCCGGGCTGGACTGGCTCAACACGGATCGTCCCCTCTCGCTCGCGCAGGACCTGCGCGGCAAAATTGTGCTGCTCGATTTCTGGACGCTCGGCTGCATTAACTGCATCCACATCATCCCCGATCTCAAGCGGCTCGAAGCAGAGTTCGCCGACTCGCTGGTCGTCATCGGCGTCCATTCGGCCAAATTTCAGACCGAGGGCGAAACCGAAAGCATCCGCCAGGCCGTCTTGCGTTATGGTCTCGAGCATCCGGTGGTCAACGATCGCAACATGATCATCTGGCAGACTTTCGGCGCTAACGCCTGGCCGACCACGTTTCTGATCGATCCCTTGGGCAACGCCGTCGGCATCTATTCGGGCGAAGGCGTGTACGAGGTCTTCCAGCAGATTATCGCCACGATGAGCCAGGAATTCACCGCCAGCGGGAAGATCGATACGCGCCCGCTGGGATTGGTGCTCGAAAGCAAGACCTCGGCCCCGACGGTCCTCAGCTTCCCCGGCAAGGTGCTGGCGGATGCCGCCGGCGATCGCCTGTTCATCGCCGACTCGAATCACAATCGCGTGCTGGTCGC
>JBOGUH010000092.1:0-1662 GCA_050695975.1 Anaerolineae bacterium | reverse complement strand
AGGTTAGGCAGGCCGATGCCCACGAACACCACGTCGCCGTCGCGCAGCAGCCGCGACGCGGCCACGGCCATCATTTCGGAAGAGGAGTAATTAGTCATATATGTGGCATATTCGTTGATTCGTTGCGTATCCGTTGACGCTTCATCGCTCGATATACCGCATGCACATTTGCTTCGTGCACTTTGCCCATCGACGGCCAGCCTTGCTTGTTGCGATAGTCGATCGACCGGCACGCTTCAATTGCCATCTCCTCGTCTTCGCCCGCACTCAACTTGCCGCCGATCGCGATCCGCAGCCGATCGATATACGCGCTGTCCTCAACAATTCTCGCGCGAATCGCTTGCGTGCCCTGCGTAACGTGCCCGTGTCCGGGCGCTAGCGTCTCGACCTGCCCCGACGTGACGAGTGCATCGATCTTGCGCAGCGATTGCAAATAGTCGCTGCTGTCGCCCTCGATCATCGGCAGTTCCACATCTGACAGCATATCCGAAGCGAACAGCGCCCTCTCGGCCGGAATATGGACGCCCAGCATGTCGATCGCGTGACCGGGCAGGTGGATCAGGTTAAGCTCGACGTCGCCCAGATCGCCGGTCCAGCCATCCTCGACCAAATCGTGCGGCGGTTGGAACTCGAAAGGGGGATGGCGATCAATGTAGTACTCATCATCGAACCGGCTGATCTCGTCGAGCGGCCTATGGTTATCCATAGCGCCGGGGAAGCAGCGATGCGCTAATCGCCGCGCCGACGGAAACGCCTGTCCACCCAGGATATGATCCCAGTGATGATGTGTGTAGAGTAGATACTTCGCCGGCTTTTCGGACTGTTCGACATACCAGTGTATCGCGTCGATCTCGCGCGGCAGCAGGTTTGGATCGATCACCAGCGCGCCGTCCTTCCCGAACACGACACCGCTCGTCGTCATGTACAACGCGCTCGTAAACACACGAATCCGTGAACTCATCCGTTGCTCAGCATGCCCCATAATTCACCGGCTGGCTCATCATCGGCGCGACCTTTAGCCGCGCATGCGCCTCATCGCCCAGCTTCGCCCAGTACTCGGCGCGATCCTGCACGCCGAACACCCACTCGTCCAGCCAACGCTGCGTGGCGGCGGGATCCGCGCTGATGTGATCCCACTCGAGATAGAACGGATTGTCCCGATCATAGTAGCCCTGCGTATAAGACGGATGCGCCGCGAACGGCGACTCGCATACCGCGCTGACGATGAAGTCGGGGATCAGCGTACGGTTGGGATCGGATCGAATTACCGCCTCGTCCACGATCTCTTCCACCGTCAGGATCACCTTTTGGCTGGCGAAGGCGGCTTCTTTCTGCTCGCCGATAATCCCCCAGAACTGCGCGTTGCCGTGGCGATCGGCCCGCTGCGCATGGATGATCGCCACGTCGGGATTCAGCGCCGGCACGGTCACCAGATCGACGCCGGTGTAGGGGCACGTCACCGTGCGATACTGCGGGTTGGCGCGGGCCAGGTCTTCCGACCCGGTCGATCGCATCGGCAAGAACGGCAGCCCTGACGCGCCGGCAGTCAGCCGCACGATCATCGCGAAGTGCGAGTACTCCTCGTACGCCAGGCGCCCCTCTTCTATCTCTTGTCGAATCACGCGCAGCGAGCCCACGCCCGGGTTGCCGCTGTATGAGAAG
>JBOGUH010000091.1:0-2117 GCA_050695975.1 Anaerolineae bacterium | reverse complement strand
GTCTACCCCAGTTGTTCCGCTAACGCGCCGGGATCGGTAACCGGCATCTGGCAGGCAAAGTTCTGGCACACCGACACCGTCGTCTTGCCGTCGATTTGTTCGCGATAGTCGAGCAGCGGGATCGGCGATGTCTCGCCTGGCCGCTTGAGCGCGACGACTTGATGGGGCCGGAAGCCGCCGAAGATCACGTCGAGCATCGCCTGTGTGTCAGCCGATTGCGGATCACCCACGACGGCGATCTCTTTCGGACTGCCGACCGCAAACTCATACGCGACCAGCCACTGCCCGAACGCAGTCGGGTATTGCTGGAACGCGCCTTGCAGACCGCGCAGCGACTTCTCGGCAATCTCCGTGTAGCGCGGGTCGCCCGTGTACGCGCCCAACTTGAGCAGCACCGTGGCCGCCATCGCGTTGCCGGACGGCATGGCGTTGTCCTGCACATCGCGCGGGCGGGTAATCAGGGTTTCGTGATCGTCGCTGGTATCGAAGAACGTGCCATCGGGCGCGGCGAAGTGCGCGATCAGCGTGTCGGCCAGTTCGCGCGCGGCGACGAACCAACGCGCATCGAGGGTGGTCTGGTACAGCGCCAACAAGCCTTCGATCAGGTGTGAGTAGTCTTCGAGGTAACCGTTGAGTTTGGCCCCGCTACCGTCTTTCCACGATCGCAGTAACCGCCCTTCGGGCGTGCGCAGCTCGCGCAGAATGAAGTCGGCGTTGCGGATGGCAACCTGCCGATAATCCTCGCGCTTGAGTGCGCGCGCGGCTTCGGCGAAAGCGGCCAGCATCAGCCCATTCCATGCCGTCAGCACTTTCTCGTCGCGACCCGGTTTCACGCGCTTATCGCGCGCGCCGAACAGCTTGCACTTCGACTCGGCCAGGATGATGCCCAGACGATCCAGGTCAACACCGTGCGCCTTCGCGACGGCTTCAGGATCGCGCGCGACGTGCAGGATGTTGTGGCCCTCGAAGTTGCCCGACTGGGCGACGCCATAGACATCATTGAACAGAACGGACTCGTCGCCGAGAATTTCCCGAATCTCCTCAATCGACCATACGAAGAACTTGCCCTCCTCGCCTTCCGAGTCGGCGTCCTGCGTGCTGTATAATCCACCGTCAGGATGCGTCATCTCGCGCACGACGTAGTCGAGCGTCTCGACGGCGACACGCTGGTAGAAATCGTCGCCGGTCAACTGCCAGGCATGCAGGTAAGCGCGCGCCAGCTGGCTGTTGTCGTACAGCATTTTCTCGAAATGCGGGACGAGCCAGATCGCGTCGGTGGCGTAGCGGTGGAACCCGCCGCCAATGTGATCATAGATGCCGCCGCGCGCCATTTTGGTCAGCGCCTTGTCGAACATGCGGCGCGAGTATTCGTCGCCCAGGCGCGCGTGGTAACGCAGCAGGAATTCGATCGTCATCGGCTGGGGGAACTTGGGCGCCTTACCCCACCCGCCGTTCGTCCAGTCGAAAGCGGCGCCGACGTTTTGCACGGTCACGTCGAGCCTATCGGACTCGAGGGACGCATCGGACGCGCCGATCAGATTGCTCTCTTGGCGCAGATGATCGAGCACGCTGACGGTCGTTTGCTGAACCTGATCGGGTTGCTTGTTCCACGCATCGGACAACGCGGCCAACAACTGCCGGAACGCCGGCATGCCGTGGCGCGGCGTATTGGGGAAATAGGCGCCGCCGTAAAACGGCACGCCGTCCGGCGTGAGCCACACGCTCATCGGCCAACCCCCGTGGCCGGTCATCGCGACGACCGTCTGCATATAAATCGCGTCTAGGTCGGGCCGCTCCTCGCGAACGACTTTGAAGTTGACGAAGCGCTCGTTCATCAGCGCCGCCGTGGCCGGGTCCTCGAACGATTCGTGCTCCATGACATGGCACCAGTGACAGGCGGCGTAGCCGATGCTCAGGAAGATCGGCTTGTTCTCCTCTTTCGCCTTGCGCAGCGCGTCTTCGCCCCACGGATACCAATCGACCGGGTTGTCGGCGTGCTGAAGAAGGTAGGGACTGGTTTCGTTCGCTAAACGGTTAGGCATGAGTTCTCCTGTTTCGTATTGCGTGTTGCGTATTCCGTCTTTCGTGAGCTCCACGCAACACGCACTACGCAATAC
>JBOGUH010000090.1:0-5349 GCA_050695975.1 Anaerolineae bacterium | reverse complement strand
GCCACAGACCGACCACGAACACGATGGCAACACCGGCCATCAAAGAGATGAACGCGCCGAGCGTGAACGACCACGGGCTGAACTTGAAGCGGACGGCGTGCTGCCCGAGATCGAGGCGCACGGCGCGAAAGATGCCATCGGCGCGCGCGATCGGCAATTCCGTTTCTTGATCCGACCCGCCTGGCCGATCCCACGCCTGCCAGCCGGCGAAATACGTGTCGGCCAGCACCAGCCACGCCGGCTGATCGAGCGTCGCTTCGACCACCACTTCGTTTGGCGTGTAGCGCGTGACGACAGCATCTTGCCGCGTGCAAGTGGCCGGGTTCGGGCCAGGCACACCGCTATCCAGAATGACCGTGCCGCGTGGATCGATCCGCTTCAGCGCCTCGACTTGATCGTCTGCGCCGGCGGCGCACGTCAGCGCGAACGCGCGAGGCATCGCGCCGAGGTTCTCGTACACTTTGACTTCGGCGTCGTAAACGAGCCGGTACTTCGGGCTTTCGATCGGCGCGTCGGGATCGGTCAGCACGTACTTCACGCCGAGCAGGTCGAGCATCGGCGAGTCGAGGCCGCCGTAGGTCGTCAGCGGCGCGATGCGGTTGTACTGCAGCTCGTTCTGCCGATCGATCACGCTCATGTAGTCGGCGTACTGCTTGAGAATGATCGAGTCGTACCCGCGCGCGTCCTGGAAGTTGTAAGTCCAGCCGGCGTTGGCGACAAACGTCTTGCGCCCGTGCGGATCGAACGTGGTGAAGCGCCACGGCGAGGTGTCGAGCTTGAGGAAGTCGACGACCGGCGGCGTGTATTCCAACAGCTGTGGATCGACGGCGGGATTGAAGCCCCAGCCGGCGACGAGCAGATCGAGCGCGATCGCCCCAATTGCCAAGAGCGGCCAGACCGGGCGATGGCTTGATCTAACCACAACGGCACGCAGACCCAACCCCCTAAAGGGGACAAGCGGAAACTTAGTGCCTTTGCGTCTGTGTGGTAAAACATCTTTCGGATCAGCAGGATTTTGGCGGAGCGCAAGCACTGGCGCGTAAATCGGACACAAAGACACACGCAGGACGATGCCACTCGCCATCGTGAACAGCGCGAGCAGCAAAAGGTTGCGCCACTGGTACGAGTAGAACAGTTCGGCGTTGGGGAACGCCGTGTCGGCCAGCGCCAGCGAGCGCAGCAGCCGATCGGCGACGGCCAGCGATGGAGCCGGGAAGACAAACCGGCTGAGCAGCAGGCCGAAGAATATCAGCGCCCCCGCCCAGAATGCGAGTCCGGCCAGGATGGTCCTCGACGAGACCGGCGCATCCAAGAAGGCAATGCGCGCCACAATGCCGCGTCGCTTTACTCTTGGGGATAACCACGGAGACACAGAGGACACAGAGCTTTCTATATTATCTCGGTGTTCTCCGTGCCTCTGTGGTTTTTCTTGCGTCTGACCTTCTTGTTGCTTCAGATACTCGATTCCGAAACCGGCCAGAACGGCAATGCACAGCGTAAACGGCCACACCCAGCGAAATGGCGAATGCAACTGGTCAATGCCGGGCAAGCCGTAGAACAGAATCGCATACAGCGGCGTGCCGAAGGCGAAGGCCAGCGACAGCGCTGCAAGCACAACAAAGAAAACCACGGAGGCACGGAGTTCACGGAGTCTGCTTATGCTTTTCTCCGTATCCTCCGTGTCTGTGTGGTTCAATCTGAGCGCTGTTGCAATCGCGAAGATCGCAAGCAGCAGCGGCAGGATGCCGAGGTACATGCCACCTTCGACGTAGTTCTTGATGCCCCAGTGCGTGCTGTAGGCGCCCTGCGGATTCACATCGCCATACAGGTTGGTCGTCAACGCGACGTTCTGCCAGGCGAATACGTCGAAGACAGAATGATGCGCCGGATTGCCGAAGACGTTCGGCATCAGCATCGCCAGGACGTGACGCGGCGGCAAGGCCCAGCCCTGCACCTGCTCGAACGTCGCAGCGTCTTCGCGGAAGTTCTGGGTGACCACTTCAGCCAGCGGCAGAAGCTGTATCGCGCCCAGGCCAAGGCCGAGCACGATCATCACCATCAACCACCCAATCGGGCGTCGGATCTCCAACAACCGATGCCACACCCTTGACCCGATTGTGCTATCCATTGAAAATCCGTTTATCCGATGTCCATATGTTGCCAACCGCCACAGCGTAAAGAACGCCATGATCAGCAGTGAGTAGTAAATGACCTCGGGATGTCCGGCGAGGATCAGGCAGCCCAGCCCGATCGCGCCGATGACCACCCACGGCACTGTGGCCGGGCGACCGAACAAGGGTCGCTGCCGGATCACACCTTCGATCATCGCCAGCAGCAGCGGCAGCCACGCCGCCGCCGCAATGATCATCGTGAACACGACGCTGACGACAAAAAAGCCGCTCAACTGGTACGTGACCGCGGCGAAGGCGCTGCCCCAGCGTCCCAGCCCCAGGGCACGCCCCAACACAAACATGAACGCGCCTGCCAGGAACAACTGCGTCACGCTGAACCAGCCGTAGGCTTGCGCCAATGGCATGACGTAGAAGATCGCGCTGAAAGGATACAGCGTGGAGGCCTGCCCGTTGGCCAGGAATGGCGCGCCGGCGAACAGGTACGGATTCCACAACGGAATCTCGCCCGCGCGCAGCGATTCGATGATGAAGCGCTTCCATGGGTAGTTCTCAAGGATCAGGTCAGCCAGGAGTTGGTTTTGGGGAATGGCCGCGCCGAACGGTTCGGCGGCCGATCGCCACGGCGCGTACTGAAACGGCACGTCGGCCGGCAGCAGCGTCCGGCCACCTAGCGTCACCGGCCAGAACAGGATCAGCGGCAGGGCGAACAGGCCAGCCAAAATCAAGAGGGTGGGTAAACGATCACGCATACGCAATGAAACTCATAGGGCGAGCCGCGGCTCGCCCTATGAGGGTTAACGTCGGGGGAGCGGCCGCACGCGATAATGGCGCAGCCACACCTGCCACACGCGCCAGGCCGCTTCGAGCTTGACCGGGATGCTCATCTTGGACTTGCCAATGCGGCGGTCTTCGAAATAAATGGGCACTTCGAGCACGCGCAGGCCGAGCCGCTCGCTGAGATACGCCATCTCGACCTGGAAGACGTAGCCGTTGGAACGCACGCGCTCGAGCTGGATGGCTTTCAGCGCCGATCGGCGCCAGCACTTGAACCCGGCCGTCACGTCGAGCGTCTTCATGCGTAAAATGCCGCGTGCGTAGAAGTTCGCCCAGGCGGACAAGAGAACCCGCCCGCGTTCCCAGTCTTTATCCAGCTGGCCGCCGACCACGTAGCGCGATCCGACGATCACTTCGTATTCGCGCGCCAGCGACAGGAATTGGGGGATGACCGTCGGCGAATGCGAGAAGTCGGCGTCCATCTGGATCACGGCATCTGCCCCATGCTCAAGCGCCCAGGCAAACCCATCCAGATAAGCCCGGCCCAGCCCGCGCGGCCCGCTCCGATGCAGAGCGTACAGCCGGCCCGTGTAACTCGGCATCAGCCGGTCGACGATCGCGCCGGTTCCGTCCAGCGATTGATCGTCGACCACGAGCACTTCTAGATTAGGTACCTGCAACGCGAACAGCGCAGCCACGAGTTTGGGGATGTTCTCAGCCTCATTGTACGTGGGGACGACCGTGATCGGCTTCACGTGGCGGCTCCGCGACACATTATACCATCTCCCCCACAACAACAATCGGCTGGCGTTTCGAGCCAGCCGATTGGGACGACGCACCCGGACAGAGACGCTTTACAGTGGAGCGAGAGCATCCATCACGGCGTCCTTGATCGCCTTGGCTGATTCAAATTTGCGATCGGTCGAGGTGATCACACCCAGCGACAAGCGCAGGGGTGGACGCCGCGAAGCGGCCGCCTGCCGTTCTTTGGCCGGATAAAAGTATTTGATGGCCTGCTTCAAGCGCAGCGCCAGGCGCTCGCGCAGCTCGTGCGAACGCGCCGCATCGACGACGATCAAGAAGCAATCCTGGCTCAGTTGACCCACGAACGATGAGCCGGGATCGGCGCCGCCTTCGAACGTCGTGTTGTGCAGCACCAGCGCCAGCGCGCGGACGGCGTCATCGCGCGCCACAAAGCCGTACGCATCGCCGAATCCGTCCAGTCCCTGTACGGTTGCGCATAATACCGCCCAACCGTGCTGCGCCAGAAGGCTGGATAACTTTTCGTCAATCAGCGGCTGGCCAGCCAGGCCGGTGATCGGATCGACCAGCGTTTCATAACGAGATCGCTTGAGCGCGTTGCGCACCCGCAGGCGGAGTTCTTGGATGTCAAACGGTTTGGTAATGTAATCGACCGCTCCGAGCTCCAGACCCGACAGTCGATCGATGCGTTCGCGGCGTTCGGTCAGGAAGATAACCGGGACTTGCTCGGTGCGTCGCTGCGCGCGCAGCTGGCGGCAGACTTCGTAGCCATCGATGTCGGGCAGGCGGATGTCGAGCACGATCAAATCAGGCAGCGTGTTTTCGACCAGGCGCAGCGCATCGGCCCCCCACGAAGCCCACTGTGTATGATAGCCCTGGGCTTCGAAGTAAGCTTTCAGCATGTCCGCAGTAGCGCGGTCGTCTTCGACCACGAGGATATTCGGTCGATCCGCCATAGATCGTCTCCCGGTTATCGAAGTCGGCTTCGAGAGTACGGGCGTTTCCTGCCGCGAGGCCTGCCCTACGAAGCCTGCCCTGAGCCCTGCCGAAGGGTCCCCGAGCGAAACACGCCGTGAGCCTTGCCCTGAGCGAAGTCGAAGGGGCAGTCGAAGAGGGAGTGGAGAACGAAGCCGAAGGGTATTGGCTCTAAACGCGTTAGCCGATCGGTTCCTTGTAGACGGCGAATTGACAGTTCTCGTCGCCCATGGCCGTGCACGTCAGTTGGTCGACGCGGAACTCTTTTCCGCTGCTCACCCAGCGCAGGCCCTCTTGAAGCAGGCCCACTGCCGCGAAGCACACGGGCCTGTCGACTTTGCGGCCCCAGCACACCGGGCAGCGTTCGATGACATACAGGAAGTGGTCGTCTTTTTCTTCGACCCGGCTGATCTGATCGCTGACCTGGCTGAAAATTCCGGCCATGGCCGGCAGGCCCATCTTGAGCTTCGTGCCCAGCGGCAGCACTTTGAAGGCGAGATCGCCGACGCCGGCCATCGCGCCGAAACTCTGCAGCGCGCGCGCGAACGAGGCGCGCCCGGCTCGCAACGCCAGTCCACGTCCGCCGCGCGGACCGTACATTTCTTCCAGAGCTGCATTCAGGGCCGAGTATTCGGTGAAGTCAAACTGCTTGTCGAGGTTATCGGGGGGGTAGTTATCGATCAAATGGGAGAGCTTGGCCATGTTC
>JBOGUH010000089.1:0-5728 GCA_050695975.1 Anaerolineae bacterium | reverse complement strand
GCACGGCGGCGATGTGGTGAAATTTGCCGGCGATGCGCTGCTGGCCTTGTGGCCGGTCGTCCCCGATGCGACCGACGTCGGGGCGGGTCTCCAACTGGCCACGCATCGCGCCGCGCAGTGTGCCTTGACGGTGCAGCAGAAGCTCCACCACTATGAACCCATGGAAGATGTGCGGCTCTCGCTGCGCGTCGGCGTCGGCGCGGGTGACCTGTTCGCCGTGCACCTCGGCGGCGTGAACGATCGCTGGGAGTTCCTGGTGGCCGGCGCGCCGCTGGCGCAACTCAGGACCATCAAGCAACAGGCGCAACCGGGCGACGCCATTCTCTCTCCCGAGGCGTGGGCGCTAGTCGAGGCACATTGCCTGGGCCACCCACTCGAATCGGGCGATGTGCTGCTCGGCGCAGTGCGCACGCCGCCGGCGCCCGTCGAGCCGGCCCGCTCGCAGCTCTTTCCGGTCGAGGCCGAAGCGGCGCTGCGGGCCTACATCCCCGGCGTGGCGCTGGCCCGCCTGGCAGCGGGGCAGACCGGCTGGATGGCCGAGTTGCGCCGCGTGACCGTCGTATTTCTCAATCTGCCGGACTTGAATTACACCGCTTCGATCGAGCGCGCACAGGAAGTGATGCGCGCGATGCAGGCGACGCTCTATCGCTACGAGGGCAGCATCAACAAGCTGAGCGTTGACGATCAAGGCGTGACACTGGTCGCCGCGCTAGGGCTGCCGCCGTTCGCTCACGAAGACGATGCCGTGCGCGGCGCTCGAGCGGCGCTGGCGATGCAGGCCGTGACGCGTGACCTGGGATTGCGCGGCGCGATCGGTGTAGCGACCGGCCAGGTCTTCTGCGGCTCGGTGGGCAACTCGAAGCGGCGCGAATACACGATAGTCGGCGACATGGTGAATCTGGCGACGCGCTTGATGCAGGCCGCGCCGGACGACATTCTATGCGATGCCGCGACGGTTCAGGCCGCGCAGACGCGCCTCCCCTTCGAGCCGCTGCCGCCTATCCGTGTCAAAGGCAAGACTGAGCCGGTCGCGGTTTATCGCCCCCTCTCAATTTCGGATTTCGAATTGCGGATCGCCGATCGCGGATTGGCCCCACGCCACCCCGAAGCCCGTCGTCACAAACCGAACACCGAAATGGTTGGGCGAACGGCGGAACGAGCGCTGTTGCTCGAACGGTTGCAGATCGTGTTGAAGGGTGGGGTCGGCGGCGCCATCGTGATCGAAGGCGAACCCGGCATCGGCAAGTCGCGGCTGGTCGAAGACCTGCTCGGGCAAGCCCAGGGCCTGGGTGTGACCGGTTTCCTCGGCGCTGGTGACGCGATCGAAAAGTCAACGCCGTACCACGCCTGGCGCCTGGTGTTCAGCCAGTTATTCGACCTCGATCCGGGCGGCGACCTGGCGACGCGCCGCGAGCGCGTGTTGGGCCAGTTGGCGCCCGATCCCAATCTGCTGCGTGTGGCGCCGCTGTTGAACGTCGTGCTGCCGCTGGACTTGCCGGACAACGATCTCACTGAACACATGCTAGGGCAGGTGCGCGCCGAGAATACCCGGCGTTTGCTGCTGAGCCTTCTGGTGAAAATGCCCGGCCGAGAAGCCGCCCGCTCGCCCCGGCTGTTGATTCTGGAAGACGCGCAATGGTTGGACTCGGCATCCTGGGCGCTGGCGCTGCTGGTCAACCGCGAAGTCCGGTCGATGCTGATCGTGATCGCGACACGTCCGATGGATGATCCGCTTCCGCTGGAGTACAGCCAATTGTCGCGCGCGTCCGGCACGCAGTGGCTTCAACTGGAGCCGCTGCCCGCCGGCGACTCGCTGGCGCTGGTGTGTCAGCGCCTGGGCGTCGCCGCATTACCGGATGCGGTGCGAACGCTGATCGTCGACAAAGCGGAAGGCCATCCGTTTTTCAGCGAAGAGCTGGCTTATGCGCTGCGCGATGCCGGCCTGATTCTGATCGAAGATGGCGAATGCCGCGTCGCGCCGGAGGTCACGGACCTGAGCGCCTTGAATCTGCCGAACACGGTACAAGGCGTGATTACCGGACGCATCGATCGATTGACGCCGTCGCAGCAGTTGACGCTGAAAGTGGCGAGCGTGATCGGGCGCGTGTTTGCCTTTCGCATTCTGCGCGAGATTCACCCGATCGCCATCGACAAGCCACACCTGTCGGATTACCTCAGCGCACTGGAGCGGCTGGACATCACGCCGCTGGAAACGCCGGAGCCGGACTTGACGTATATCTTCAAGCACATCATCACGCGCGAAGTCGCGTATAACCTGATGCTGTTTTCTCAA
The DNA here is from genome assembly GCA_050695975.1 of Anaerolineae bacterium. Taxonomy (GTDB): domain Bacteria; phylum Chloroflexota; class Anaerolineae; order Fen-1058; family Fen-1058; genus DASSFZ01. Next base: position 3,435 of record JBOGUH010000089.1, on the reverse strand, counting down.
CGGCGGCAATTGCATCGCGCCGTAGCCGAGTGGTACGAACGCGCCCAGACCGGCGAACTGTCTCCGTTCTATCCGCTGCTGGCACATCACTGGAGCCTGGCTGAAGACACGTCGAAGGCGCTAGACTACCTGGAGAAAGCCGGCGAGCAGGCGCTGCGCGGCGGCGCGTACCAGGAAGCAGCCAGCTTTTTCAAAGAAGCGCTGCGGCTGGCAGAGGACGAGAGGAAAGCGACGGGCGACGCCCTTTCTCCCTCACACGGCGCTCGTCATGCACTAGATTTTCGACGGGCGCGCTGGGAGCGGCAGCTGGGCGAAGCGTATTTGGGGTTGGGCGAGCTGCCGGACAGTCGCCGCTGTTTGGAGCAGGCCGTTGCGCGACTGGGCTGGCCATCGCCCACCCGGCGCGGGCGGATCGCGACAACGCTGCTTGGGCAGATTCTGCGACAGGCGCTGCATCGTCGCTTGCCGCGCCGATTCGTGGGACGCGATCGCGATCGGGCCGATACCCTGCTGGAGGCCGTGCGGGCTTACGAGCGACTCATCGAGATTTACTACTTTTCCCAAGAAAGACCACTGCTGCTGAATGCCGCCTTTCACGCACTCAATCTTTCGGAAAGCGCCGGGCCTTCGCCGGAACTGGCCCGCGCGTATGCGAATACGTGCGTCGTCGCCGGCCTGGTGCCGCTGCGCGGGTTGGCGCACGCCTATGCGCAGCAGGCCCTGGCAACAGCCGAGCACATCAATCAACTGCCAACGCAGGCGAGGGTGCTATCGCGAACCGGCCTCTACGATATCGGTATTGGACACTGGGCGCAGGCTCGTGAAGCGCTCGAACAGGCTATCCAGATTGCCGACCATCTGAACGACCAGCGCCAGTGGGGCGAGAGTGCGGCCCTCCGGGCCTACATCGTGTACCATCAAGGCCAGTTTACCGACAGCCGAGACCAGTACATCGAGGTGTATGCCCGGGCGCGCCAAAGCAGAAACCTTCAATTTCAGGCCTGGGGCCAATGGGGTCAGGCGCACAGCCTGGTCCGCCTGGGGCAATTGGACGAGGCGGTGATCGCGCTGAAAACCGCGTTGGAAATCATCGCCGAATTGAATGATCGGGGCGCAGAGATTCTGGCAACCGGTCTACTGGCCGCCGCCTACCTGCGTCAGGGCGAGCGACAACTGGCCCGTTCATCCGCCGACGCCGTGATCCGCAGGGTTGCGGAATCCGCCAGACGCTTCTCGCTGGCGGATCTCGAAGGGCATGCCGGCGCGGCCGAAGTTTTCCTGACGCTGTGGGAGACCGGCGGCGATCAGCCGCCCGGCGAGCGCCGGGCATTGGCGGCGTCGGCCAGGGTGGCGATCCAGGCGGCGCGCCACTACGCGCGGATTTACACGATCGGCCGGCCGCGCGCCTGGCTGTTGCAGGGATGGTACGACTGGCTATCTGGCGATCGGCGCCGCGCGGCCCAAGCCTGGCGCAAAAGCCTGAGCGTGGCCGGGCAGCTCGACATGCCGTACGAGGAGGGGCGCGCGCATTATGAGATCGGGCGGCATTTGGACGCACGCGATCCGGCGCGCGCGCAGCACTTGTCGTGGGCGGGTGAAGTCTTCGATCGGATTGGTGCGGTCTATGAGGCGGCGCGCGCTCAAGCGGCCCAAGCACCCTGAGAGGAGGTCTTCATAGTTGCCAACACACGGGAACGCCCGGCCAGGGCGCGATGGACTTGGCCTGACCTCACGCGGTTCTTACGCTTCGAGTATTTGCCGTTTGCCATGAGCCTGCCGCTGCTCGACGCGGCCAGCGTGTCGGCCCGACTGACGCTTCCGCAGTTGATGGGATTGCTCGGCGTGACCGTCGCGCTCCACGTCTTTATCAGCATCGAAAATGACGTCGTCGACCTGCCGCTCGATCGAACGCATCCGGATCGCGCCGAGTATCCTTTGGTGAAGGGAACGATTCGGCGCAGGCAGGCACTCGTCATCGCACTGCTTCAGATTCCGATCGCCCTGGCGCTGACTGTCTTGCAGGGCGGCGGCGTCTGGGCCTACGCGGCGGTGGGTCTGAGCGTGGTGATGATGACCATCTATAACGTATGGGGCAAGCGCGCGTCCTTCCCACCGTTGACCGATGTCGCGCAAGGGATCGGGTTCGGCGCCCTGTCCTGGTATGGCGCGGCTATCGTCGGCAACCCGACGCGACTCACACTCATCGTCTTTGCCTCGGTCGTGACGTGGATGGCGCTGGTCAACCTGCTGGGTGGCCTGCGCGATCTGACGAACGACCTGAATTCGGGTATGCGCACGACGCCGATCCTGCTCGGCGCGCGGCCGACTCACACGGGACAGACGCATCCACGCCGCATGCGCGTGTACGCTTGTTGCGTGCAAGCGCTGCTGATCGGCCTGGCCGCGCTGGCGCTGATCGACAACGAGTTTGGCTACGGGCCGGCGGTTTGGGCAGGCGTCGCGGTCGTCGCATTATGGCTCGGCTTCGCCGCGCTGCGTCTGCTGGCCGCCTTCTCTGAAGTTGCTCACGACTATCCGACCATGCTGGCCGTCGGCAGGCTGCAGATGCTGGCGTCGAGCGGGTCGATTCTCGTGCTGTTCGTTCCGCACCTGGACGCCGGGCTGCTGCTTGCCTTGCTGATTGTGTACCGTTTGGCGTCACGCGAGTACGATCCCCGACCTGCCCTCAGGTACTTGAGGCGTGGTCAGCTCGTGAGCCAGAACGATGAGTGACGAATGATGCACTTGAACTTGACTTACCCCCGCCTGTTCTGAATGGATATTGCCAAGTGTGGTATATTATTCCTGGTCAATATCGCTCCTGGTGATTATTCACCTCTCGCTCCTAGCGCCGTCCCCGGCGCGGGGCAGCGCCGCCGAGGCCTGTCCTGAGCGAAGTCGAAGGAACGGCGGCTTGAGCGTTGTGGGCAATCACCAGATCGCTCCCCTTGGCGATTTGAGTCCGTACTGGCAAAATGGCAAACCGCTCGAACGAAGATTGGTTATGGGCGCTTTCCGAGAAGCCCGGCGAGGCACAGGCCGAAGCGTTGCAGGACTTGCGCGACTTTCTCCTGCGAGCCGTTCTGGTCTATTTGTCACTGCATCGCAGCGACCTGGCTGGCTGGAGTCGACAGGCCATCCGCGACCTGGCCGAGGACCTGGCCCAGGAGACGCTTATGGAAATTCGCGTGAGCCTGACCGGCTTCCGGGGCGAATCCAAGTTCACCACCTGGGCCTATCGCTTCGTCATTAACCGGGCGGCCAGCGAACTGCGCCGGCAGCGCTATCAGAATCTGTCGCTCGACCGTTTGCGCGAGGAAGAGCCGGCCGTCTTCCAGGCCGTTCTCAATGACCGGGACGCCATTGGGCAGGCCGAGCTGGAGCAGCTGGCTGATCAGCGCTACTACATCGGCCTGCTACGCGAGATCGTCGCGA
>JBOGUH010000088.1:0-4176 GCA_050695975.1 Anaerolineae bacterium | reverse complement strand
CGCAGCCAGGCCTCCATCTCGTCGGCGTTCTTCACCGGCAGGATCATCCGCACCGATCCGCGCAAGCGGAGGCGGGCGTCGGCGTTGCGCACGTCGATCGTCTTGTCATCGATTAGATCGATCAAGCCCTTTGTCCTCAGGCGACGTAAAAGGTCCTGGTATTGCACGATGCCCAGATCGCGCTCCTTACCGGTGATGGTGCGATATTCTTCGCGCACCTCGCCGATGGTTACGACCGGGTCGCTGGCCAGGCTGAGATGCTCCAGGCGCTCTTCGTACAGCTTGCGCAGGACGACGATCATCAGCGTCTCGTCCAGCCGGAAGTGCATCCGGCAGTAACTGTAGTCGGAGACGACCTGATAGATGCGATGGTAATCGTCGTGCAGCAGGCTGAACCCGGCCAGGCGCAGCAGGCCTTCGAAGACGTCGCGATAACGGTGGACGAAGTAGTAATCGTCTTTGTCGGTATCGACATCCTGATAAAGGAAGATCTGCCCCAGCAGTCGATTGATCACACGCGGAGCATCGCGGCGGGCTTTGTCGGGCAGTCCGGCAGATTCGAGGAGGGTGTCGGCATCAAGAGTCATAGTGAGAGTTAGAGTTAGAGTTTGGCGAGTTGGAATGGGACGACGCGATATGGACCGATCGGGACGGGATCGCCAGAGACGACCTCGATGCCATACTGGACTTCGGGATGGTGGCTGTAGGCAATGATGGTCGTGAAGCGATGCATATCATTGAGCACATCGGGCGGCAGCTGGCTGACATGGAGTGTGCGGTGGCCGTTGAAGAAGCCCAGCACGGTGCGATTGACCCTGTCGGGCGTGAGAGCCTGCGTGACATCTTGCAGTGTAGCGAGGCGCAAGGCAGTGAGATCGCTGAGTGACAAAGCGGGAGAGGCAATCGCCCCGGTCACGAACGGCGCGCGGCGTTTGGGCAGCGTGAAGAAACTGTTCCGGTCAGGTTCGCGCACCGGATGATGTTGCAGGCCAGGCGCGTCTTCAGGCAGCGAGGTCGCGCCCTCGTTTTGCAGCGCGGCCAGCTGCCGGGCGAGCGAGGCCAGTCGATCTTTGAAACCGCCGTCGGCGCTGACGAGCTGATAGCGGATCTGTCGCAGCGAAGTCCGAAGATATTGCGCGTGCCGCCGGTCGATCTCTTCGAGCAGTGGATCCAGCCCTTCGAGTTTGTCGATGATGAAGCGCAGGTAGCCGCTGATTTCTTCGGCGGCCTGCGCTGGCGTATAGCGTCCCTGCCCGGCAAGTTCTTCGGCCGCCCGGTCGAGCCACTCGCGGTTGCGCTGCCATGAACGCAGCTTGCCAACGATGTCGCGCCGATAGCGTGAGACGTGGTCGGAGGTCTTCAGCGCGTGGTAGGCCGAGCCGAGCGTCTTGGCATAATCGTCGAATTGGAGTTGCAGCAATTCGGCCGGGCTGCGCCCGCGCGTGGCGCGCTCGATGTAGCGGCGAATGTTCTGATTGAGTTCGTTCAGCCCGCGCACGACTTGCCGGACGTTCTCGTACGCCTGCGTGATCGCCAGCGCGGGCGAGAAGTCTTTGTTCTTGTTTGCGGTGATCAGTTGATGCGCGGTGTAGAGCTGGCCGGCGAACTCGCGCGGCTTCTGCTCCTGAATCGCGCGGAGCGCTTCGAGCAGCGTGAAGGCATAATCGGGCAGGATGATCGTCTCGGCGTAGTCGGCGTGCTGCTCGCGTTCGACCCAGCCGGTCTCGGCCAGGCGGCGCAGCAGGTAGGCGGCGTAGTCGTACTCAGTCAACTGGCCGGTGCTTGTCCTGAGCCCTGCCCTGAGCGCAGTCGAAGGGGAAGCCGAAGGGATCGACCTGTGCTCTTCGTCGCCCGACTCGGCCATCTCGGCGGCGATCTCGCGCTCTGCGTCCGCGTTGCGAAGATAATCGACGATCTCGGCAATGACGACTTCGCGCGTCAGGCCGCTGCGGTTGAACTCGCCCAGCGTGTACAGACGGAGCAGGATCGCCATGTAGTGACGCTGCAAGGTGGCGACGCCCTGCGTGCTGAACAAGTTGAAGAGGTTGGCGGGCAGAACGTCAAATGGATTGGCTGTTGCGGCCATCGTTGTCCCACACCAGAATGTCGGTTGGCTCGCAATTCAATGCCTGGCACAGGCGAGCGAGTGCGTCCAGGTCGACGTGGCGCGCCTGGCCAGAGTCAAGGCGATAGACCAGGTCTTTGGGCACACCGGCGAGCGCGGCGAGGCGGCGCAGCGTCAATCGCTCGCCTGTGGCGGCCTGCTGTTTGCCAAGAAGTATCGTAATCCGGCCAGAAGTGGTTATGTTTCGCATGTAGAACACACGTTCTAAACTCTGTCGCAGTATACGACACAATGGCCGGTTTGTCAAGATGTTTGACTATTTTTTAAGACAAGTGGCTTACAGCAGCGAAGGTTGGCGCAAGACGGGGCGTGGACTCACCGATTTGCTTCGTTTAGAGCCTAGTAGTCAGTCAACTTGAATTTGATGGGTTGATGGCCGCTCTGGCCGCCGAGGACGGCGCGGGGAGCTATCAAAATTAACTTGACTGACCACTAGCGGCTTTCAGGGAGCAGATGTCCCGCGATTTTATCGGCAAGCGAATCGAAGTCGATGAAGTTTGGATCGAGACGGTGTGCTCCGCCGACGAGGAGTTGCTCGGCGCCCGCGCTGCCGGGCACGGCGTACACCAGCCGACCCTGCTTTCTGGCCTTCGCCGCTGTATCGAGGCTACCGCTCTTCTCGCCGGCTTCGACGACGATCACGGCGCGGCTCAGCCCGCTGACAATCCGATCGCGCGCCATCAAGTGTTGCCCGCGCGGCGGAGTGTTCGGGTGCAGTTCAGACAGCAGCGCGCCGCAATCGACGATTTGCTCGGCCAGTTCGGCGTTCTCTCTCGGATGGATGAAGCGAATGCCGGAGCCAAGAACGGCCAGCGTCCGCCCCGCTTCGATCGCGCCGCGATGAGCGGCCGTGTCGACGCCGAGCGCCAGCCCGCTCACGACCGTCAGTCCGCGTGAAGCCAACTCGCGGCCGAGCAGCGTTGCAGCCGCAGCAGCATTCTCGCTCGGTGTGCGCGTTCCGACGATGGCGACCGCCCGCCTGTCATCATGCTTGATCGATCCGCGCACAAACAACACCATCGGCGCATCCGGGAGAGATCGGAGATGCGGGGGAAACCGATCGTCATTCCACGTCAGGAGATCGATCCCCTCGTCGTTGAGCGAAAGGAGTTCGGCTTCCAAAGCCTCAATGGGCGCAGCCAACACCTGCTCTGCAATCGTCGGCGTGATGCGTGGAATCTCGATCAGCTCTTCGAGCGAAGCAGAGAAGACCGATTCTACATCGCCAAAGCGGTCGAGCAGTTTCTGGGCGGTGACGCCGCCGATGCCGGGGAGTGTGGATAGGGCAAGCCAATGAGCATTCGACATTTTATGCATCCGCATGGATCGTCTTCGTCAGCGTGAGGACGACGAGGCTGGCCGCGCCGCCGCGAGTTAGGGCGCGGGCTGCTTCCGCCAGTGTCGCGCCGGAATCGTACAGGTCGTCCACGAGAATCAATCGCTTGCCGCGCACCTCACCCTTGAGCGCAAAAGCTCCGGCGACGTTGGCTTGCTTTTGCGCCAGCGCAGTCATCTCCTTTTGTGGCCTGGTCGCGCGGGTCTTGACGAGCGCGTCGATGATCGTCGGAACACCCAACTTCTCGGCAAGCGCCTGGGCCAGCAGCGCGACCGGATCGAAGTCGCGCCGGATCGAGGGCGGGATCGGGATCACCACGTCGGGTTTAGGTAGTTCGGAATGCGCTGCGAGCAATTCGACCCAGCGCGCGGCGAGGTCATGCGCCAGATGCCGCTCGCCGTTGTATTTATAGCGGAAGGCCAACTCACCCACGGCGCTTCGGATTTGCTCATCGCCGTCAAAGCGCGAGTGAAAATCCAGCGCCCAGCCGGCCAGCCACGGGCCTTTGAGCGGTCGAGGGTGAGGACGCGAGAGGAAAGCGGCGATAGGGTCATGGGATGGTTCGTTAGTTGGTTGGATGGCAACTGGGTGGTGTCCCGCTTCGGCCACCAGGGCTAGAACTTCCGCCCCATATTTCTCGACTTTGGCGGGGCCGACGCCGCGAACGGTCAACAGATCAGTCAGCGATTTAGGCCGATGGGCAGCGATGCCATGC
>JBOGUH010000087.1:0-3816 GCA_050695975.1 Anaerolineae bacterium | reverse complement strand
ATGGTGCCGGGTGGCTGGTTCGGCAACGGGTTCACCAACCCGCGCGGCGCCGAGATTCATCTCGTCCTCCACGATCACGGGCCGATGATCCCCGAGTTGGTGGCTAACCAGATCAGCACCTTGCGGGGCGGCTGCACCGACGCGAGTGTGCCGGCGGCGTATCCGCCCATCGCCAAAGCGGATGGCATCCCCGGTCCCAACACCTGCCGTCTGGTTCAGTTCGCTGTCTTTCAACAACAGCCGTAGCCAACATGAAATGAGGGGCGCTGGGTCCGCGTATCCAGCGCCCTCAGTGGCTTCGCCAGGTTGCCAGTGCCGGGGATGTGAACGGCGACAATTATGACGACGTCATCGTCGGCGCGTACTGCTCCAGCGACGGGCAGTCCAGCGACGGGCAGACCTTCGTCTACCACGGCTCGGCTGCCGGCCTGAGTCCGAGCCCTCAATGGACCGCCGAGAGCAATCAGGCCAATGCCTATTTCGGTTATTCGGTGGGCAGCGCTGGCGATGTGAATGGCGATGGCTATGACTACGTGATCATCGGCGCGTTTGCCTACGACCACGGTCAGCCGGACGAGGGACAGGCCTACGTCTATTTCGGCTCAGCAGCAGCCCCGGCTGGATCGCCGAAGGCGACCAGGCGCTGGCCTAGCTTGGCGTCTCGGTAGGCACGGCGGGCGACGTCAACGGCGACGGCTTCGACACAGATTAATGCACACCCCTCATTTATCTTCGGGCGAATCCCGTCGAATCCGGAAGAGCCATAATCCCTTATCCAGCGCGCGGCCGACCGTTCAGCCACCAGAAACGATCCGCTGGGAAGAACGGCTTCAATCGTTCATCCCAGATGAACTCGCCTGGCTGAAATGCGGCGCGCAAGCGCTCATCGAGCGCGTTGGCGCGAACGCGCTCCGTTTGCCCGCGTTTTTGCGGCTCCAGTTCCTCCAACAACAGTTCGGCCTTGAGCCTCGCCCGCACCTCGTTGGCATAGTAAGCCGCCGCGTCAGCCGGACTGCGCGCGTGGTCGTCCAGATACCCGTTCCACGTGTTAAGACGACTGCGCGCTTCCTGCTCGGCGCGCGTCAGGTAGCGATCGAGGTGTTGTGTCTTGATCCTCTCCAGCATTGCCCGCATGGATCGCACAGCAGCTCTGGCCGCCTCGGCGCGTACGAGCGATTCGAGCAGCCCGCCAATGGTCATCTTGGGCATGCGAGCACCCAGTGCGTTCGGCGCCGTCTGCCAGAAGAGCACATCAAACTGGAGATACGCTTCCAGTTCGGCGAGCATGGCCTGTGCTGTGGTCACTTCAAAATCGACGTCGATTGATTGGGGCATGGCGGCTAATATTCCGACAGGCTGCCGGTTCGCCGGGCGCGATCCTCTTCGCGGCGGTACAGCCACAACCCCAGGACAGGCATCGACAATCCGAAGGTGATGACGATGACTAATTCCACCTCGATGGGCGCCAGTTCTGGAAAACCGGCCGGATAGCCCATCAACGTCGAGCGGAAAGCGTCCACTCCGTAAGATAGAGGAATGGCGCGGGAGACCGTCTGCATCCAGGCCGGCAGCGCAGCGAAGGGGAAAAAAGGCGCGCACAGCAGCATGAACGCGAACTGAAGCAGATTGGCCAGCGTCTGTCCGGCTTCGCGCACGCGCAGCGTCAGCGCGGCGAAAGCGAACCCCACGCCGAACGTTCCGGACAGCGCCATGATCAGAATGAACACACCCAGCGGCAGGTTATTGAAAGGCAGACGGCCGATCATCGCGCTCATCAGCGCGGCCGAGCCGATCGACAACAGTCCGGTCCAGAGCAGGGTGACCGTCACGCGCGAGATCAGGCTGGCCGACTTAGAAGCCGGACTCAGGTACAACTGTTCGAGCGTGCCTTGTTTTTGCTCGCGCCGCACGTTGTAGCCGATCGTCCACAGCGTATCGCTCAGGAACATGAACAAGATAAAGCCGTACACGACCACCCCGGCGGTGTCGGAGCTACCGGCCGACCTGACACCACCTCGTGAAAACATCAAACCGGCGAGGGTGAGCACGATCACGATCAGGAACACCTGGCCAAAGCTCGCTATAAACTCGACTGGGTAGCGCAGCATGATCGTCAACTCTTTGCGCGACATGGCGATTAACGCGCTGAACCAGGCTGCCGGGCCGGTAAGTACCGATTGATACGATTTATCCATGAAGGTCTGTCCCTTTGCATATAACCACTGAGACACGGAGCGCACGGAGGCTTTTTCGTATTTTATTCGTGCTCTCCGTGGTTCCAGCACCTGCTTTGTCAGTGGAGTCTCAGAACTCTCCCATGCCCTCGTTGCGGCGCACACCCTGCTCGACGCGGTGAAACACCCAAAAACTGAACAGCGGCATGAACAGCAGGAACGCCCACAACACCGCCATATCCAAATACCATTTTTCGAAGAAGAAGCCGACGCCCAGCAGCGCCGAGCGCACGCCGTTCACCATCCAGGTCGGCGGAAAGGCGAAGGCTATCGCGCGCACGAGCGGCGGCAGCACCGCCACCGGGAAGAAGATGCCCATCAAGAAACTGACCACCCACTGCATCAGTCCGACCAGCGCGTTGGACTCCTTGACCTTGAGCACCAGCGCGCCGAACAGCATTGCCACGCCGTACAATGGGATCAGCCCAACCAGAACGAACACCAGCGCCAGCAGCACGTCGCCCTGAAACGGGTTGACCTGAAAGACGATACAACCAATCACGTACGCCAGCAGGCTGGCTGTCAAGCCTCGAATGGCGCTGTAGATGGCCAGACCGCCGATGAGCGTCGTACTGCGGGTGGGGGTGAGATAGACCGCTTCCAGCGTACCGGTCTCCTGCTCGAAGCGCAGCCAGTAGGCGATGATCCAAAAAGCATGGCTGACGATCATGAACACGTTTGAGCCGATCAGCAAAAACGCCACGTAATTCGCCGTGCCGGTGTTGGCCCGGAAATTAGCCTCCGCGTCCGCGCCAGCGGTGGCCCGGCCCAGCAGCATCGGCATCGCGGCGAAGACGATTGGGATGACGATCTCCATCGCCAGCTGGCCGGGGTAGCGGCTGATGTTGAGCAGTCGGAGTCGCGTCTCGGCCAACGCGGCGGAGAGCGACTGATTGAAAGTTGGTTTGCCAATAGCGGTCATGTTGCTTGCTTCACGCATCACGTTTCACTTCACTCGCGTGTCTTCGGCCAGCGTGCGACCCGTGCGCGCGATGAAGACATCTTCCAGCGTGACTTCCTCAGGGATGATCTTCTGCACCAGCGCGTCGTGCGTGGTGAGCGTTTCGATCAAACGCGGGAGCAGGGCGCGCTGATCGTGAACGACGACGGTCAGCTGGGTGTGTCCGTTCACGGCCGCCTGCGCTGCCCGGATGACGCCCGGTAGATTGTGTACCGCCTGGCTGGCCTGAGAAGAGATGACGCCCTCGAAACGAATGACCTCCTCGCGGCCCAGCGACGCCTTCAACTCCGGAAGCGTGCCTAACGCCAGCACTTCGCCCCGATCGATGATCGCCACCCGATCGCACATCGTCTCGGCCTCGGCCATGATGTGCGTCGTGTAGATCACGGTCTTGCCGGTCCGATTCAAGTCGCGCACCACGGCGCGCAGCTCGCGGGCCGAGGGCAGATCGAGCGTGTTGGTCGGCTCGTCCAGGATCAGCAGCGGCGCGTCGTTGATCAGCGCCTTGGCGAAGGCCAGTTTCATCTTCTGGCCGGACGAGTAGGTCTCGACGGACCGGTCGGCGAGATCGCCCAGGCTCAGCCGCTCGATGATCTCGTCGGCGCGGCGGCGGCGATCGGC
>JBOGUH010000086.1:0-2424 GCA_050695975.1 Anaerolineae bacterium | reverse complement strand
GGCGCTGATCTTGATGGTCGTGCCAGGGCTGATCGTATCGGCGCTGTACGTGTGGAACATCGCCGACTTTGCCAGCCTGACGCTGATGTCCACTCTGGTCATCGCCGTGACGTTCCTGGGCACGACGATCGCCGCCATCTTGTTGCCGTACACGAAGAAGGAGCTGTACGAAGCTTCGCCGATCGCGAAATACAAGATCGCCGGTATTCCACTGATCACGGTCGCCGGTGTGATCTTCGCTGCCTTCTTGATCTATCTGCTATACCAGTGGCTGATCGATCCCAATGAACTATACGGCATCAGCTACCGCAACCAGGCTTCGATGATCTACATGCTGGTGATGTATGGGCTTGCGTTGCTCATCTTCCTCGGCGCCCGGGTGTACCGAAGACGGCAGGGTGTCGATCTCGGCCTGGTGTACAAAGAGATTCCGGTTGAGTGACCGGCTAGTTCCCTGAGTTCCCCAGTTCCTTCCTAATCAGAGGGAACTGAAGGAACTCAAGGAACTCAACATTCATGACCATCCTCCTCGACGCTATCGACGAAGCCCGCCGGATCGTCGGCGTGGCTGCCGAGTCCGGCTTGACGCTGCGACTGCTGGGCGGGCTGGCGATTCGTATCCACTCGCCCAGCGCCGCCCACCGCTCGCTGGCGCGCAGTTATCCCGACCTGGACTTTGCGCTGCCCGATAAGCGCGGCGACCGCGTCGAAAAACTCCTCGGCGATCTGGGCTACGAACCGAACAAGACGTTCAACCTGCTCAACGGCGATTCGCGCCTGCTGTTCTACGATACGGCCAACGAGCGGCAAGTGGACGTGTTCGTCGGCGGATTTCAGATGTGCCATCGCATCCCGATCACCGAGCGAATCATGCTGGAGCCGTTGACGCTGCCGCTGGCCGAACTCCTGCTGACGAAACTTCAGGTTGTGCAGATGAACGAGAAGGACGCGCGCGATCTATGCGCGCTGCTGCTCGATCACCCGCTCGGCGAGGGCGACGTCGAGACGTTCAACCTGCCGCTGATCGCCAAGTGGTGCGCCGACGATTGGGGCCTGTGGAAGACCGCCGGCCTGAGCGCCCAAAAGGTGCGCGACTATTGCGATACTCACGATCTGGAGCCTGATCAAAAACACATCATTATTGAACGCTTGGCGGCGCTAGCCGCGGCATTGGACGGCGCACCGAAGAGTCTCAAGTGGAAAACCCGCGCCAAGATCGGCGAGCGGATGCGGTGGTATGAGTTGCCGGAGGAAGTCAAACGCGGGTAACGTAGTGCGTATTGCGTATTCCGTATCGAACTCATAGCAGGACGGAACACGCAATACGGAATACGAAATACGAATCATTGGTCGCCATCAACCACAGGAGATCCTGAATGCCCGCTGTCCGCTCGTTCGAAGTTCCCACTGTGATGAAGCACGGCGTCGGCGCGATTGCGTCGCTGGCCGACGAAGTGAAGGCTCTCGGCATCAGCCAGCCGATGATCGTCACCGACGGTGGTATTGTGAAAGCCGGGTTGCTGGCCGAAGTCGAAAAACCGCTGAAAGCGGCAAACATCGGTTACGTCACGTTCGACCAGGTTATACCCAACCCGCCGGCCGCACTGGTGGATCGCGGGGCAGAAGTTTACCTGAAGGAAAAATGCGACGGGCTGATCGGGTTCGGCGGCGGCTCATCGCTCGACACGGCTAAATCGATCGGCGTCGTCGCCGCCAACGGCGGCAGCATCCTGCGATATGAGTGGGCCGATCCGCAGCCGATCGAGAAGCGCATCCCGCCGACGATCTGCGTTCCAACCACTGCGGGCACCGGCAGCGAAGTGACGCTGTGGGCCGTGATCACCGACCCGCAGCGGCAGATCAAGTTCAACGTGGGTGGCACCGGGTTGATCGGCGCGTGGCTGGCGTTGATCGATCCGGCGCTCACCGCCAACCTGCCGCCGGCCGTCACCGCCGGCACCGGGATGGACGCGCTGGCGCACGCGGTCGAGTGCTATACCGGCGCGCCGGCTCAGCCGTTCTCCGATGCGGTCGCGCTGCTGGCGATGGAGTACGTCGGCCAGTATCTGCGCATCGCCTTCGCGCAGGGGCACAACCTCGACGCGCGCTACAAAATGTGCATGGCCGCCATGCTCGGCGGGATGGCCTATGGCACCGAAAGCGCGGGCGCGGCGCACGCAATGAGCCAGACGGCCGGCGGTGTGCACGACGTGCCGCACGGCGCGCTGACGGCGCGCTGCCTCGGCCCGGTGATGGAGTACAACTACCTGGGCGAGCCGCACAAGTTCGCGCGCATCGCGCAGGCGCTCGGCGAGGATACGCGCGGGCTGACGGTGTGGCGAGCGGCCGAGAAAGCGGTCGAGGCCGTTTACCGTCTGACCGAGGATGTGGAAATCCCCACACTGCAAGAACTCGGCTTCAGCG
>JBOGUH010000085.1:0-1987 GCA_050695975.1 Anaerolineae bacterium | reverse complement strand
GTTTTTGCGCTGCACAGCCTGTTTACACTGATCGTGTTCGGACTGCAAGTCTTCCCGGGTTTGATCGAGAAGTCGATCTTCGACGCACTCACCGGCGGCCGCACGGCGCCGTCGGCGCTGTGGTGGCTGATCGCGCTGCTTGTCGGCGTTGAGGTGGCGCGGTTGGTCACCGCGTTGGGCGCCGAGTGGTACGGCTGGACGTTCCGCTACGTCATCGGCGCACTGATGCGCAGCAACATTTTCGCCAGCATCCTGCGGCGACCCGGCGATTACGGCCTGCTGGTCTCGCCGGGCGAAGCGATCAACCGCCTGCGCACCGACGTCGACGAAGTAGCCGACTTCCCACTGTGGCTGCCCGATCAGGCCGGAAAAATCCTCGCCGCCGTGATCGCCGTGATCATCATGGCCCGCATCAACCTGGCGATCACGCTCGTCATCTTCGTGCCCCTGCTGGGCATCATGGTCTTCACGCGCCTGGCCTGGGGTCGCATCCTCAAGTACGACCGCGCGACGGCTGCGGCCGAGGATGCCGTGACCGGTTTTCTCGGCGAAACCTTCGACGCTGTGCAGGCGGTGAAAGTCGCTAACGCCGAAGTCGACGTGGCCGAGCGCTTCGGCCGGTTGAACGACGCCCGGGGCGCGGCAGCCGTGCGCGAGAATCTATTTCGTGGCCTGCTGGACTCGACCTATTCGAGCACGGTGACGTTTGGCATCGGCGTCATGCTGTTGCTCGCCGGACAAGCGATCATAGCAGGCACGTTCAGCGTTGGCGACTTCGCGCTGTTCGTCAGTTACATGTGGTTCACCACGCAGGTCCCCATTGAAATCGGCACGTTCGTCGGCGATTACAAGACGCAGGAAGTCTCGATCGAGCGCATGGTCGATCTGATCCGGCCCGAGCCGCCGAGCGTGCTGGTTGAGCCGCATCCGGTCTATGAGCGCGGCCCTTTGCCCGACGCGCCCTTCACACCCAAGACCGCTAAGCATCATCTTCATCGTCTTGAAGTGCGCGGGCTGACGTATCACTATCCCGACAGCGAGCGCGGCATCGAGAACGTGCATCTGGCGCTCGAGCGTGGCTCGTTTACGGTCATCACCGGGCGCATCGGATCGGGCAAATCGACGCTCGCGCGCGTGCTGATAGGTCTGCTGCCCAAAGAGGCGGGCGAGATTCGCTGGAACGGCGGACTCGTCGACGACCCGGCGGCGTTCTTCAGACCGCCGCGCTGCGCATATACCGCGCAGGCGCCGCGCCTGTTCAGCGACACGCTGCGCGACAACATCCTGCTAGGCTGGCCGGTAGACCACGCCGACCTCGCCAGCGCCATTCACAGAAGTGTGCTGGAGCCGGACATCGCTGCGCTCGACAAAGGGCTGGACACATTGGTCGGGCCGCGCGGCATCCGGCTCTCCGGCGGGCAGGCGCAGCGGGCAGCCGCCGCGCGCATGTTCGTGCGCGATCCGGAGCTGTTGGTCTTCGACGATCTGTCGAGCGCACTTGATGTGGAAACGGAGCGAACACTGTGGGAACGGCTTGATGAAAGGATAAGGGATGAAAGCGGAAGGATGAAGATGTCGGGCGATTCATCCTTCATCCCACATCCTTCATCCTTCACCTGTCTGGTTGTTTCACACCGACGTCCGGCGCTGCGTCGCGCCGACCACATCATCGTGATAAAGGACGGGCGCGTGGAAGCCGAGGGTCAGCTGGATGATTTGCTGGCGACGTGCGAGGAAATGCGACGACTATGGAAGGGCAAAATCGGGACAGAGGCGATGCCATGACGCGCATGCCCACTCTGGAAACTGACTGGCTGATGATCAGACCGTTTACACTGGACGACCTGGACGCCATTCACCGGATTCTCGATGTCGAGCTGGGCGACGCGGATTTCGGCAGCGAGGGAGCGAAGGCGCTCGACGAGCGCAGGGCTTGGCTGCAGTGGACGATTATCAGCTACGCGGAGTTGGCCAAGCTGTATCAGCC
>JBOGUH010000084.1:0-5994 GCA_050695975.1 Anaerolineae bacterium | reverse complement strand
AGGCATCGCTGCGCGAGTTGGCCACATTCATCGAGCAGGGGGATGCAGCCCGGCTGCGATCGAGGCTGGAGGCGTGTCGATCTCGTCGAGCCGGGATGTTTCACACCCGAGAGGGTATGACCTCGTGAATTGGGTCGTCTATCCAGCAAACCCATTGCGTGGCACGGTCACGGTGCCTGGCGACAAGTCGATCTCACACCGCGCGCTGATCCACGCGGCGCTTGCCGCCGGGACGAGCCGGATCGCCGGCTTCCTGCACGCGGGCGTGACCGAGGCGATGATCCGCTGCGCGCGTGACCTCGGCGTTGAAGTGGAGATTGAACCTTGCGAAGGTTCCCCTGGCCCGCTGGCCGCTACGCGAGCCAGGGCGGGCGAGACCCTGGAATGCCCGCCTGCCCCCCGCGCAGCGTGGGGGTTAGGGTTCGCAAGGTTGACTCTGCTCGTTCACGGCGGCCAACTTCACTCGCCGCCCTCTGTTCTCGACTGTGGCAATTCGGGGGCGACGATCAGGATGCTGATGGGCGCGCTGGCCGGTCGACCAGACGTGGTTGCGACGCTGACCGGATCGGCGGGCCTGCGCCGCCGGCCAATGGGGCGGCTGATCGCGCCGCTGCGCCAGATGGGCGCCGACATCGTCGAGGACGCGCCACCCATCACCCTGCGCGGCCGCTCGCTGCATGGGATCGATTACACGCTGCCCGTCGCCAGCGCGCAGGTCAAGGCGGCGCTGCTGCTCGCCGCGCTGCACGCCGACGGGCCGACGACGATCCGCGAGCCAGGCCCATCGCGCGATCATTCGGAGCGCATGCTGCGCGCGCTGGGTATCCCTGTCGTGACACACGATCAGGCCGTCAGGCTCGATCCGATCGGCGGGCCGCTGCCGCCGTTTGAACTTCGCGTGCCAGGCGATCTGTCTTCGGCGGCGTTTATTTTGGCAGCGGCGGCCGTCATTCCGCATTCCGAAGTAACGATCCCGTCGGTTGGCGTGAACCCGACTCGCACCGGCATTCTAGATGCGCTGACGGCGATGGGCGCGGATGTTGAGATCGCCGATCGGCGCGAAGCCAGCCACGAGCCGCTGGCCGATGTCACCGTTCGATCGAGCGGGCTGCACGGGATTGCAATCGACGGCGATCGCGTTGTACGGATGATCGATGAGTTTCCCATAGTCGCCGTCGTGGCGACGCAGGCCGAGGGCCAAACCATCGTTCGGGACGCGGCCGAACTGCGGGTGAAGGAGTCGGATCGGATCGGAACGTTGGCCGGCGAATTGCGACAATTGGGCGCGCGGATCGAGGAACGCCCGGATGGCTTTGCGATCGAAGGGCCGACCCGGCTGCGCGGCGCTACCGTCGATTCGCACGGCGATCATCGCCTGGCGATGGCGCTGGCTGTGGCCGGGCTGATGGCCGACGGCAAGACGACCGTGCTGAACGCGCAAGCCCATCGCGAATCGTTTCCGACCTTCGGCGTGTTGCTGCGCGCGTTGGGGGCGAGCATTTTGGACTCGGATTAACGCGGATGAACACGCATCAACACGGATAAAAACCAAAACCGGCGAATAAACACTATCCAAAATAAGGCGTTTCATCCACGACCTCCAAAGGGGGCAAGCGAACACGAAGTGACACGAACGATGCCTGAAAACTTAGTGTTTCTTCGTGTCCTTCGTGGATCAGAATTTATTTCGGATACAGTCAAATGGTGATTTTGAAGGGTTGAGTCGAATGACAAGGGTAGTGGGCCTGATCGGTTGGCCGGTGGAGCACAGCCGATCGCCGCTGATGCACAACGCGGCCTTTGCGGCTCGCGGCCTTGATTGGCAGTACGTGCTCCTGCCCACGTCGCCTGATCAACTTCAGGCGGCGCTCAGCCAGATCCGTTCCGGCGAACTGGCCGGCGCGAACGTGACGATCCCACACAAGTCGGCGGTGATGCCGCTGCTGGATGAGATCGATCCGGCCGCCGAGGCGATTCGTGCAGTCAACACGATTGTGCCGCGCGACGGTCGATTGATCGGCTGCAATACCGATGCGATCGGATTCACGCGGGCGCTGTCCGAGATGGGCGTCGACGTAAACGGCAAACCGTGTGCGGTGTTGGGCGCGGGCGGAGCGGCACGCGCGGTCGCTCACGCGCTGAAGGGACTCGGTGGCAGCGTGACGGTTTACGCCCGCGATGTGACTAAAGCACGCGCGCTGATCGGGCTGGACGGCCAGGCGCGTTCACTGGAAGATCCGGATCAGCTGGAGCGTGAAACGATCCTGGTTGTGAATGCGACGCCCGTAGGAATGGCCCCGAATGTCGATGCTTCGCCATGGCCGGATGGCGTGGGATTTCCGGCGGGTGCGCTGGCGTTCGATCTGATCTACAATCCGCGCCGGACGCGTTGGATGGTGCAAGCGGAACGATCCGGCGCCCGAGCGACGAACGGTCTGGCGATGTTGATCTATCAGGGCGCAGCGGCGTTCGAGATGTGGACAGGGCGCCCTGCGCCGGTCGACGTGATGCGGGCCGCGCTTGAGGCTGATTCTTGAACCGTGCGCAGGTTAGACGGGTTGAGGAGGACGACGATGTTACGTTTCTTGACGGCGGGTGAGTCACACGGCCCGCAATTGACGGCGATCCTGGATGGCATGCCGGCCGGGCTGCCGTTGACGGCGGACGACATCGATCGCGATCTGGCCAGGCGGCAGATCGGCTACGGGGCCGGGCCGCGCATGAAGATCGAATCGGATCGCGCGCGCCTCACCGGCGGCGTGATGGCCGGCCAGACGACGGGCGCGCCGATCGCGATCGTGATCGACAACCTCGACTACGAGCACTGGAAAGATCGCGACATTCCGCCGATGACGATCCCGCGACCGGGGCACGCCGATCTGACCGGTGCGATCAAGTATGGCTATCGTGACCTGCGGCTGGCGCTGGAACGCGCTTCGGCGCGCGAGACGGCGGCGCGGACGGCAGTCGGGGCGATTTGCCGGAAGTTCCTGCAAGCGTTTGGGGTTGAGATCGGCTCTTATGTGACGGCCATTGGATCCGCAGCGATCGAGCCTTCGCTAGAGGCGCCTTCGCTAGAGGCGCCTTCGGTGGAGGCGCCTTCGGTGGAGGCGCGCATCCCCATGCGCGCCTACTTAGATCGATTCGCGCGGGCCGGGCAGTCCGAGATACGCTGCCCGGACGCGGCAGCTAGCGAAAAGATGCGAGCCGAAATCCGAATGGCCATCGAGGCTAAAGACACACTGGGTGGCGTCATCGAGGTGGTGGCGCTCAACCTGCCGCCTGGATTGGGATCGCACGTGCAATGGGATCGGCGCTTGTCCAGCCGGCTGATCGGCGCACTGGCCAGCGTCCACGCGATGAAGGGCGTGGAGATCGGGCAGGCGTTTGAGAACGCGCGCCAGCGCGGGACGCGAGTTCACGACGAGATGGTCGTCGGCGAGGATGGTCAGGTCGCGCGCCGGACAAATCGATCGGGCGGATTTGAAGGCGGCATCACCACCGGCGAGCCGATCGTCCTGCGCGTGGCGATGAAGCCGATCAGCACGACGTTGAATCCGCTGCGATCGATCGACCTGGCCAGCGGTCAAGAGACACACACGAATTACGAGCGATCGGACTTCTGCGCCGTGCCCCGGGCCGGTGTGATCCTGGAGGCCATGCTGGCGTTTGTGCTGGCCGATGCGCTGATCGAGAAGTTGGGTGGGGACAGCCTGGACGAGATGCGGCCACGCTTCGAATCGCTGCGGCGGGCGCGATTGGAAGACCTGGTAATGGACAATGTGGTGTGGAGGTTTTGACCTGCATCACGGGTGACGTGCTGCCAGTCACGTATCACGCATCGCGCGTCACGTTCTCACTAGGCGAATCGTGATGGTTAAAGTAAAGCGCCAATCAGGATGGAACCCAATCTTGTACTGACCGGCTTCATGGGCGCCGGCAAGACGAGTGTCGGTCGGGCGATCGCGGAGCGATTGGGCCGGCCGTTCGTCGATACAGACGACTGGATCGCAGTGCGCGCCGGCAAGCCGGTCAAGGCGATATTTGACGAGGACGGTGAGGATCGATTCCGCGCGTGGGAAGCCGAGGCGTGCGCCGAGTTGTCCACGCCGCGGGGGCTGGTGATCGCAACCGGCGGTTGGACGTTAGGCCTGGCGCAGAATCGAAAGGCGATCCAGCGCAGCGGGCGTGCCATCTGCCTGCTCGCCGATCCGGAGACGATCCTGGCGCGGCTGGACGGCGCGCTCGATCGACCGCTGCTGATGGGCGACGATCGCGAGGTGAAGGTCCGGGCGCTGCTGAGCCAACGCGAGCCGGTTTATCGCTCGTTCGCCTGGCAGGTCGATACCACGCAGATGAATGTGGCTGAAGTGACGTTGCAGGTGCTGGCCCTGTGGGGCCTGGTCAGCCGGATCGATGAGCCGGATGCGCTGTATCTGCCGATGTTCGCGCCCGCCGGCGCGCGGAGTGGCGGCACGACGATCGTGCTGGGAGTGGGGCTGGCGGATGTCATCGGGCCGCTGTTGAGGGCGCGCGGATTGCGCGGGCGTGCCGCGCTGGTGGCCGATTCCAACGTCGGGCCGCTTCACGGCGACCGAGTCGCGCGATCGCTGACACAGGCTGGTTTTGAGTCGGTGCTGCTGCGCATACCCGCCGGCGAAGCGAACAAGTCGCTCGACTCGGCCGCTGCGCTTTACCACGCTTTCGCGGCTGGGGGGATCGAACGAGAGGACATCGTCGTCGCGCTCGGCGGCGGGATGATCGGCGATTTAGCCGGGTTCGCCGCCGCGACTTACCTGCGCGGCCTGCGCTGGGCCTGCCTGCCGACTTCGCTGCTGGCGATGGTCGACGCAAGTGTGGGCGGCAAGGTGGGCGTCGATCTGCCGGCCGGCAAGAATCTGGTCGGCGCGTTCCACCCGCCGCTGATGACGATCAGCGATCTCGATTTGCTGAGTACGCTGCCGGGCGCCGAGTTCCGATCCGGCTTGGCGGAAGTGGTCAAGGCCGGTTTGATCGCCGATCCGGAGTTGTTCGACATGATCGAGAAAGGGTGGGGCGATCTGCGTGAGGTCGTCCTGCGAGCGCTGCGCGTGAAGGTCGATGTGGTGCGCGCCGATCCGTTCGAGACCGGCCCGCGAGCCGCGTTGAACCTGGGGCATACCATTGGACACGCGATCGAGGCGGCCTCGAACTATTCGATCCGGCACGGCGAGGCGGTCGGGATTGGGCTGATTGCCGAGTCGCGGATCGCCGAGCGGATCGGGCTGGCCCCGGCCGGGCTGAGCGGGCGAGTCGAGTCGGTCGTCAGCCGGGTCGATCTGCCGACGCGCTATCGCGATCTCGATCCAGAGTTGATTTGGGCGATGATGCGCTCCGATAAAAAGAAGCAGGGCGGCCGCTTGAAGTTCGCGCTGCCGAGAGACATTGGCGAGGTGGCGATCGGGATCGACGTCAACGATGAAGTCGTGCGCGAAGTGTTGAGAGAGATGCACGAGGAACAGCCACAGTGAGGTTGAGTGACATGAGGATCCTGGTGTTGCATGGCCCCAACCTAAATTTGCTGGGCGCGCGCGAGCCGGAGGTGTACGGTTCGATGACGCTGGCAGAGATCGATGCGGCGCTCAAGGCGGAAGGGGAGAAGTTGGGGGCCGAAGTGAAGTCAGTCCAGTCGAACCACGAAGGCGGATTGATCGACGCCCTGCACGAGGCTCGGGGCTGGGCGGATGGGGTCGTGTTGAATCCAGGTGGCTACACCCACACCTCGATCGCGCTGCGGGATGCGATCAAGGCGATCGGGCTGCCGGTCGTCGAAGTGCATTTATCAAACATCCACGCGCGGGAGGAGTTCCGGCACAGGTCGATCACGGCCGGCGTGTGCGCCGGCGTGATCGCTGGGTTCGGCTGGCGGAGTTACCTGCTGGGGATGCGGGCTTTAGTGGAGTTGGGCATCGCAATCATCAAGCTAGCGGAATAACCTCAGACGCGGAGCAAGCC
>JBOGUH010000083.1:0-3322 GCA_050695975.1 Anaerolineae bacterium | reverse complement strand
GCACGACTGAGTGAACGATCACTTGAGCGGCCTGCGTCACACTGCGCGTCCAGGGGGCGCCGCACACGACGTCGCGGAAGCGAACACGGCTGTCGGCGTCCACGTTGGTTTGCCAGTTGATGATGGCGAGCACGGCCAGTGGTGTGGCGTTGGGCGTCCCGACGATCACCGGAGTCGACAGCGGCGTAGGTGTCGGTGTGCTGGTGGGTGTCGGTGTATTGGTCGGTGTATCGGTCGGCGTGTGAGTGGGCGTGGGCGCCGTAGGGCTCCCATGACAGGATGCGTTGCCCGAATCGGTGAACGCCCCACCGGCCTGTGGAACGAACACCCAGTCGTAGCTCGTGGGATGCAGCGTTAACTTCAGCACCCCATAGGTGGAAGAGTCACGCACCTCGCTGTTACCTTGAATAGTGCTGAAGGCGGTCAGGCTTCTGCCGCCCGTGCCGACCACAAATTCGCGCAGACCATAGGTTGGGTCAGCGACCCCGCTCGGATTCTGCGGTGCAAAGCGCTCATAGTCGTGGTCATGGCCATTGACTACCACGTCTGCGCCGTACTCATGGAGTGCCAGCCAGAAGGCGTTCAAGGATGTAATATTGCCGTGAAAGCCGCTGCTAAAGCGTGGTCTATGCCAATAGGCAAGGGTGCAAGTATTGGAATGAGCCGCCAGGTCGGAGCGCAGCCACTGTTCTTGGGCCGAGCCTGCACCGTGTGCGATTTCGCTGTTCAGGACGATGATATGCCACGTGCCCAAGTCGTA
Organism: Anaerolineae bacterium; assembly: GCA_050695975.1. Classification (GTDB taxonomy): domain Bacteria; phylum Chloroflexota; class Anaerolineae; order Fen-1058; family Fen-1058; genus DASSFZ01. Next base: position 2,562 of record JBOGUH010000083.1, on the reverse strand, counting down.
AGCATAGTAACCTTGTGACGGGTTGCCCGCCGCCGCGCCGAAATAATCATAGTAACCTGATGCTCCCGCGGTGTTATAGTCGTGGTTGCCCGGCGAAGGCCGCGTACGCGACTTGTGGCGACCCCACGAGGGGTCATAGCAGTTAGCAAACTCTGTCGCCGTTCCGGATTCGTACACATTGTCACCCGCCGTAAAGACCGTACCGGGGATCGTGTCGAGCAAGTTCGCGGTTGCTTCGTCACCACTGCTGCTGCAGCTGGCGATGTCGCCCGCTCCAACCAGCACCGGGTCGGCCTCGATGGAGGCCAATGGGGTCTGCGCCGCCATCGAGTGTATACCGCTCAGTGCAATCAGGAGCAGCGCCGCGATGCTCACAAAAACTGCAGATGGAGTGATGTGTCGCTTTGTCATGAATCCGCCATCTCCTCCAGCACCTTCGCCAGCGCCTCGCGCCAGCCGATAATACGCGGAGCGTCCCTGATCGGCAGATTCACCTGCCGCCGCGCGACCTGCGCGATATTCCCCAATCGCTGCTGCAAGCCGAAGCGATCCATGTGCTCCAGTGCGTCGGCGTGAATCACCAGCATGTTGCGCTCGCGATCGCGCACGATCGACTTCACGCGCGCCTTCGCCGCCAATACCTTGAGTCTCAACTGGAAGGTCAGGTTCTGCACCGGCTTGGGCAGCGACCCGAAGCGGTCGTTGAGTTCCTTCTCCAACTCCTCGATTTCTTTCATCGACGCCAGGTTGCCCATGCGCCGATACAACTGTAGCCGGAGTTTGTCATTCGGCGCGTAGTCTTCGGGCAGGTAGGCTTGCAGCGGCAGGTCGAGCGTGACGCCTGTGATCGGCGGCGGCGGCGGCTCGCTTCCGTCGCGTAGCGCACGCAGCTCGGTAACCGCGCGCTGCAGCAACTTGGTGTACAGGTCGAACCCGACGGCGCTGATCTGCCCGCTCTGGCGCACGCCGAGAATGTCGCCCGCGCCACGAATCTCCAGGTCGCGCATGGCGATCGAATAGCCCATGCCGAGTTCGCTCGCCTCGCGGATCGTGTCGAGGCGGCGGCGCGCCTCTTCGGTCAGTGGTGAGTGCGGATCGTACAAGAAGTAGGCGTAGGCGCGCGCCGCCCCGCGCCCGACGCGCCCGCGCAGCTGATACAACTGCGCCAACCCGAAGTGATCGCTGCGATCGACGATCAACGTGTTGGCGTTGGGGATATCCAGCCCGCTCTCGATGATCGATGTGCACAGCAGCACGTCGATCTCGCGCTCGACGAACTTAACCATCACCTGCTCCAGGTCGTGCTCGTCCATCTGCCCGTGCGCAACTCCGATGCGCGCTTCGGGCACAATCGCTTCCAGCCGCTTGGCGATCTGCTCGATGCCCATGACGCGGTTGTGCACAAAATACACCTGCCCGCCGCGATCGAGTTCGCGCAGCACCGCCTGGCGCACCAGGTGATCGTCGACCTCGCCGACGTAGGTCGCCACGGGCAGGCGCTCTTCCGGCGGCGTGTCGATCGTGCTGATATCACGCACGCCGGTCAGGCTCATGTACAGCGTGCGCGGGATGGGCGTGGCGGTCATCGTCAGCACGTCGACTTCGGTGCGCATGCGCTTGAGCATTTCCTTGTGGGTCACGCCGAAGCGCTGCTCTTCGTCGATGATCAGCAGCCCCAGGTCTTTGAAGGCGACGTCGCGCTGCAGCAGGCGGTGCGTGCCGATGACGATGTCGGCTTGTCCCTCGCGCAGCCGGTCGAGGATCTCGTCCTGCTCTTTTGGCGACTTGAAACGCGATAGCATCTCGACGTTGGTCGGGAAGGGGGCCAGCCGCGCCGCGAACGTATTGAAATGCTGTTGGGCGAGCACGGTCGTCGGCACGAGGATGGCGACTTGCTTGCCGTCTTGCACGGCCTTGAACGCGGCGCGCAAGGCGACTTCGGTCTTGCCGTAGCCCACGTCGCCGCAGATCAGGCGATCCATCGGCCGCGGCTTTTCCATGTCGGCCTTGACTTCGTGGATCGCGCGCAGCTGATCTTCGGTCTCGACGTAGGGGAAGGCCGCTTCGAGTTCGGCCTGCCACGCTGAATCGGGGCTGAACGCGTAGCCAGGCGCGAGTTCGCGCGCCGCGTACAGTTCGAGCAGCTCGCGCGCGACTTCGATCGCAGCCTGCTGCGCGTGTTCTCTGACCTGCGTCCAGTCGGCGCTGCCCAGCCGGTTGACGTCCGGCGGACGGTCCGTCGCGCCGATGTACTTGCTCAGCCGATCGGCTTGATGGATCGGGACGTACAGCTTGTCGCTGCCGGCGTAGGCGACCTGCAGAAACTCGCCTTCGATGCCCTCCAGCGTGAGTTTGATCAAGCCTTGAAAGATGCCGATGCCGTGATCGACGTGGACGACGAAATCGCCAGGCTGGATGTCGGCGAAGAATTGTTCGGGTGTGATGGCTCTGGGTCGGACGCGCCGGCGTGGCTGCGGTCGCGCCCAGCCGAAGATCTCGCCATCGGTGAGTACATGGATCGACCACAGCCCGGTTGTAGGGGCGAGCAGCTGCTCGCCCCTA
>JBOGUH010000082.1:0-11767 GCA_050695975.1 Anaerolineae bacterium | reverse complement strand
CTGCAGGACGACTACGAGTGCATTTACTGTATCGTCGATCTGCACGCGCTGACGACGCTGGACCAGACCGAAAACCTCAGAGAGCATACGCGGGAAATGGTGCTCGACTGGCTGGCTGCGGGTATCGATCCGGCCAAGGGCACGATCGTCTTCGTCCAATCGCACGTGCCAATGGTGACCGAGCTGCACTGGATCCTATCGACGATCACGCCGCTGGGCAAACTGACCGATCTGCCCACGTTCAAGGAGAGGGTGCGCCAGCAGCCCCACAACGTGAATTACGGCCTGCCCGGCTACGCGGTATTGATGGCAGCCGACATCACCCTCTACAAAGCCGACCTGGTACCGGTCGGCGTCGATCAGCAGAGCCACCTGGAATTCACCCGCGAGATCGTCCGCACCTTCAACCACCGGTTCGGCCCGGTGCTGGTCGAGCCGCAGATCAAGCTGACCGAGTTTCCCAAAGTCGTCGGCATCGACGGCCAGAACAAGATGAGCAAGTCGCTCGACAACCACATCGAGCTGGCGGCCACGCCAGCGGAGACGCACAAGCGCGTCCTGACGATGGTCACCGACCCGCAGCGCACGCATCGCAACATTCCCGGCCGGCCGGAAGTGTGCAACGTCTACTCCATGCACCAAATCTTCTCGCCTGATGAAGTCGGCCAGATCTATCAGGACTGCACGACGGCCGGCATCGGCTGCGTGGACTGCAAGCAGATCATGGCCCGCAACCTGAACGCCCATCTGGAACCGCTTCGCGTCAGGCGGGCCGACCTGGCCGCGCAGCCGAATCTCGTCGACGACGTGCTCAGCGACGGGGCGAAGAAAGCCACCGCCATCGCTACGCAAGTGCTGGCCGAGGTGAAGGACGCCGTCGGGTTGCCCTAGCACGGCCTTTTCAATCCACGAAGGGCACGAAGAATCACGAAATTTCAGAGGTTGGAAAGCACTTCAGTCAGGCAGAGCAGTTTTTAAAACCTTCGTGTGCCTTGGTGAACTTCGTGGATGATCTTTAAGCAACCAGGCCAACACTAACCTGATCATGTGAGGATTGCCATGGACATCCAACTTGCCGATCAACGCATCTTCGCGCTGAATGAAACCCTCACGCTGGAGCAGCTCCGCCAGCGCGCCATGGACAAACGCACCAGCGCCGTGTCCAGCGGGCTGGGCGGCCTGATTCAACGGCCCAAGTCCGAAGAAGTCGTGCTGGTCGATACCCAGAAGCGCTTCGAGCCGTTCTGGCACGTCGCCTGCGCCGCACGCTACGTGTACGACCGCTCGCGCAAGTACAACGTGCCGACCAGCGGCCCGGAGGTCAAGGAAGTGTCGCTGCACGGCGAAAACTATGTCGTCGCCGACATGGGCAAGGCCGGCCAGGTTTTCACGATCATGGTCGTGGAACGCTGCCGCGAAGAGTGGCGGCAGGAACTCTTCGCCGACGCTCAAACCAGCAACCCTATCCCCGATGCCGCCCCGCTGGTGCGCGGCTCCAAAGTCGAGATCAACGACCCGCAGCTGCTCTCGGCCGAGGGAGCGATCATCGTCCCGCCCGAGACGCGCGCCTCGTTCGTCGTGCGGCAGCTGCTGAACCAGATGCTCAAGCCGGTGCAGGCCGATACCGTCCACGAAGAGTCGCTCATCCTCGAGACGACCGACCTATACTATCGCCCCGTGTGGGCGTTCGAGTTTCATTGGAAGCCCAAAGACAAACGCGGCGTGGTCGAATTCGACGCGGTCACCGGCCAGATGCGAACCAGCCAGTCGCTGATGCCGCGCCTCACCAAGATGATCTCGCGCGACGCGCTGTTTGACATCGGCGCGGATACGGTTGGCATGCTCATCCCCGGCGGCAACCTCGCCGTCAAGATCGCCAAGGTCGCATTGGACGCGAAGAAGCAATAAGCACCTTGAGTCCTGCCCTGAGCGAAGTCGAAGGGGAAGCCGAAGGGTCGAAGGGTGCGACATTCTAGAAGGCATCTTGCGCTCGCCCGATCCGGCAGTGTGGTTCCAGGTCGCCATCGATACCCCGCCGCAAACTCCACGCCAAACGAAATGGGCCGCGAAGGAACGCGCCAAGCGGCGGCGGATGGCCCGCTCGATCGGCTGGTGGAGGCGGTTAAGGTGATGCAGATAGCGGCCCTGGCGCCTGGTTGGAGGGTACGCATCCCCATCCTTTAGGAAGGAAACTGTTCCATGCCTGCTTCGCGAACCAGTGCCCCGTTTCCCCCAACCCCCAAGCGCCCCGTGATCGATGAGCATCACGGCGTCAAAGTCATTGACGACTATCGTTGGCTGGAGAGCTTTGATGACCCAGCCGTGCGCAGCTGGAACGACGAACAGAATCGCTACACGCGCGCCACGCTCGACGCTATTACCGCGCGTGAGTCCATTTACCATCACTTGAAGGACCTATACACCACGACCTCGGCAGATTACTTCGCGCTTGAATACCGTGGCGACACACTCTTCGCTATCAAGTCGCAGCCGCCGAAGGAGCAGCCGTATCTGGTCACGCTCCAGTCAGCCGACGACCCCGGCTCCGAGCGCGTGATTCTCGATCCGAATCAACTCGACCCAAACGGGACAACGACCATTGACTTTTATGTGCCGTCGCTCGACGGGCGATTCGTCGCCGTGTCGCTATCCGAGCGGGGCAGCGAAGAAGGCACGCTCCACGTCTACGAAGTGGCGACCGGCAAGGAGCTCGGCGACGCGATTCCGCGTGTCAACTATCCAACCGCGGGCGGCAGCCTGGCGTGGAACGCGGACGCGACAGGCTTCTACTACACGCGCTACCCGCGTGGCGACGAGCGCCCGCCTGAAGACCTGAACTTTTATCAGCAAGTCTATTTCCACAGGCTCGGCGCGCCGAACAGCGAGGACACCTACGTCATCGGGCGGGAGTTCCCTCGCATCGCCGAAATCGCGCTCGAAACGTCGCACGACGGTCGCTACCTGCTCGCCACGGTCGCGAACGGAGACGGCGGCGAATACGCTCACTATCTACTGGGCCCGTCAGGCGAATGGACACAGCTCACGCAATTTTCAAACCAGATCACTCGCGCGGAGTTTGGCGTGGACGACCGGCTGTATTTGCTCTCGCGCCGAGACGCGCCGCGCGGCGAGGTTCTGCATATGCCGCTGGCGACGCCAGGTCTCTCGCAGGCGCAGACAGTGGTCGAAGAAGGCGACGCCGCCATTCAAGCTTTCACGCCGGCGGCAACACGGCTGTATGTGGTTGAACTCCTTGGCGGGCCCTCGCAGATTCAAGTGTACAATCTTGCCGGCGGCGAGCGGGCGCTGTTGCCCATCAAGCCCGTCTCGTCGGTCGGTCAGGTGCTGCGTCTTCGGGGCGACGAGGTCTTGTTCCGCACCAGCAGCTTCATCGAGCCTCCCACATGGTATCGGTTTGACCCTATCGAGGAGGAGCCGGTTCGCACGGCGTTATTCGTCACGTCACCCGCGGATTTTGGTGACGCCGAAGTCGTACGCGAGTTCGCCACCTCAAAAGACGGCGTGCAAATCCCGCTGAACATCATCCGCCGCAAGGGCGCCAGGCGGGATGGCAGTCATCCAACCATCCTGTACGGTTATGGCGGCTACGGCATCACTCTGTCGCCCGTATTTAACATCAGACGACACGTGTGGCTGGATCAGGGCGGCGTCTATGTCATTGCGAACCTGCGCGGCGGCGGCGAGTACGGCGAGGAGTGGCACAAGGCAGGCAACCTGACCAGGAAGCAGAATGTGTTCGACGATTTCGCCGCGTGCGTGAAACATCTCATTGAGGCGGGCTACACCCGGCCGGACAGGCTTGCCATCGAAGGCGGCAGCAACGGGGGCTTGTTGATGGGCGCGGCGCTCACGCAGCACCCTGACCTCTTCCGCGCGGTGGTGGCGTACGTCGGTATCTACGACATGCTACGCGTCGAGCTCGACCCAAACGGCGCATTTAACGTTACCGAGTTTGGAACAGTCAAAGACGCCGAGCAATTCAAGGCGCTGTATGCCTACTCGCCCTACCATCGTGTGGTGGACGGTACCGCGTATCCTGCCGCGTTGTTGGTCACAGGCGAGAACGACGGGCGCGTGAATCCCGCCAACTCACGCAAGATGACCGCGCGCTTGCAGGCGGCGACCCGCTCAAATTTGCCCGTGCTGCTCCGCACCAGTTCCAGCGCGGGGCATGGGATTGGCACGGGGCTGAACGAGCGCATCGCTGAAGACGCCGACGTGTTTGCCTTTCTGTTTGACCAGCTCGGAGTAGCCTATCGCCCATCGCCTGTCGCAGCTTGAGCAATTGGCAGCGAGGGTCAAGTCGCTAGTGATGTCTCGAACGGAATGAGCGGAGAAGGAACGCATCAAGTGGCGTCGACTGGTTGGTGGAGGCGATTGGGGTAGTAGGATGAGTACTCACACTGCGCCATCAGGCACTGGCTCACGCGTGCTATAATAATGACGTGCGTAGTTGCTCGTTTGTCGAGATTGCGCATCCCTAGCTTGAAGCGGAGGACTGGCCTATGAAATTCATCATAGATTATGAGCAGGAAGAAGATGGACGCTGGCTGGCAGAAGTGCTTGAGCTGCCCGGCGTCCTCGCCTACGGGCAAACCTCTGACGAAGCGATGGCGAAAGTTCAGGCGCTGGCGTTACGTGTGCTTGCGGATCGACTTGAACACGGAGAAAGTGCGCCCAGTTTGATGAACATTTCGTTTGCTGCCGCATGAGTCAGTGGCGATCCACAAAAGCGAGACGCTTGCTTGCAGCGCTGTTGCGTATGGGCTGGACGATCAAGCGTCAGACCGGTTCGCATCGAATCCTGTCGCGTGCCGGTTGGCCCGACGTTGTGTTTGCGTTCCACGACCACGAGGAAATCGGCCCCACATGTTGACCCGGATCGCTAAAGTGACGGGCCTCAAGCCAGAAGACCTGTGAATCCCTCGCTCGATGCAATCACTCGCTGTCCATAACCCGCGTCACGCATCACGTTTCACTCATCAGAACAATGCCCGAACTCCCCGAAGTCGAAACCGTCGTCCGCAACTTGCGCGAGCCGCTGATTGGCCGCAGGATCATCGGCGTCCATATCTATTGGCCGCGCACCATCGCCCGCCCGTCGGTCGGCGCGATCGCGCAGCGGCTGCCCGGTCTGCGCATCCGCGCCATCCGGCGCCGCGCCAAGTATCTCGTCTTTGAACTGGGCAGCCGATCGTCCCGGCAGCCGGCGGATTATCTGCTCATCCATCTAAAAATGTCGGGGCGATTGGATGTCGTATCCCGCAAACGGTCTATTGACAAGCACGACCGCGTGATCTTTGATCTTGACGGCGGCCGCCAGCTGCGCTTTAACGATACGCGGAAATTTGGGCGCGTGTACCTGGTGGCCGATCCTGAAGAAGTCACCGGCCAGCTTGGCCCCGAGCCGCTGAGCGAGGAGTTCACCCTGGCGGCATTCAGGCAATTGATCGCCAGGCGGTCCGGCCGGTTGAAGCCGCTACTACTGGATCAGACGTTCATTGCGGGGATCGGCAACATCTACGCCGACGAAGCGTTGTGGCTGGCCCGGCTGCACCCGCTGCGCCGCGCCGATTCGCTCAGCAACGCCGAAATCCGCGCGCTGTATCGCGGTATCCGCGCGGCGCTCAAAGACGGTATCCAGCGCAACGGCGCGTCAATCGACTGGGTGTATCCTGAAGGCGACTATCAGCATCACTTTCGCGTGTACGATCGCACAGGAAAACCGTGCCGCCGCTGCAAGCAGCCCATCCAGCGTATTGTCATCGGGCAGCGCAGCGCGCATTTCTGCGCGCATTGTCAACTTTGAGCGGTGCGGGTTATCTCTCGCTCGCGGCGAGTCCATGACTCGCCGCTCAGATGCCGAGTCAGTGCGAAGCCTCCCCGTGGGACGGACTCAGCATGAGCAAGGCGCATTGTCAACTCTAAGCAGGCAAGGTGGGAGAGCATGGAGCCAGAACAATTCTTGCTATTGGGCGCGATCCTGTTGGCCGGAGCGCTGCTGGTCGCGGGCGGCGCGTTCCTCGGCCTGCGCGCGCGCCGGCAGAGCGATAACGTAGAACCGTTGAAACCGGCGTCTGCTGAAACGCCGTCTCCCGCGACGGCCAATGAGTTGGGCCAGTCAAAGCGTGCGTCGCCGACCTGGCTGAGCGACTGGCAGAGAAAGCTTCCGCCCGACACGATCCTGGTCAGCCGCGATCCGTCTACCGGTGAGTGGAGCGTCGAAGTGGAAGGCCAACGCTATCGCCGGCTCGGCGACGTTCACGACGACAAGGCTGCGAAGAAGATCCTCAGCGCGATCGAGGGGCTCAAGATGTTCGCCGGCATCACTCCGACGGCGCCGGCCGCCGAGCCGGCCTCGCCGCCGATCGCTCCCCTGCCTGCCACAACGCTCACGCCCGCCTCGAACTCTGCCGCGTATGTGGCGCGTCGATCCCGGCAGGCCATCTACCCCGCGCCGGAAGGCAGCATTATCGCCCAGATTGAGACGATCCTGCAGCGAGAACTCACGCTGCAGCCCGATCTGTCGCAGCGCTCGGTTCACATGGGCGCCCAGCCGGATGGCAGCCTGCTGATCGAAGTCGATCTCAATTTCTACAAATCACCCGACGAGATTCCCGATCCACGTGTGCGCGATCTGGTGATGCTGGCCGTCCGCACCTGGGAAAAATCGAGTTAGCTCCCGGAGTTCCTTTAGTTCCCTCAGTTCCTTGTGTGTCATCAGGAGCTCAGGGAACTGAAGGAACTCTTGCTCAGTAGCTTTCCAATTGCCGATCGAACTCCGACATCACCTGCTCCTCCAACATCTGCCGCTCGCGGTCGGGTAAAAACGCGGCGTGCAGGGCGTTGAGGGTCATCGCGCGCAGCTGATTCATGCGCAGCCCCATCGCCATCAGCGCGACGAGGTACTCGTCGGTGAGGGTTGTGTCGGAGACGCTGGGATCATCCGTGTTGAGGGTGACGCGCACGCCGAGCAGGTACAGGTCGCGCAGCGGGTGATGGCTGAAGTTGTGCATTACGCCCGTCTGCAAGTTGCTGGTCGGGCAAATTTCCAGCGTGACCTGTTGATCGCGCAGCAACGTGATGACATCGGAATTCTCAATCGCCCGCACGCCGTGCCCGATGCGCTGCGCGCCCATCTCGACCACGGCGTGGCGCACGTTTTCGGCGTTGCCGGCCTCGCCGGCGTGAACGGTGAGGCCCATGCCGGCCTCGCGCGCGGCGTGAAACAGCGGCACGAACGGCTCGGCGTCGAAGTTCACCTCGTCGCCGGCCAGATCCAGACCGACCAGCCCGGCCTGCCGCCGCGCCATAGCCACCTCGGCGATCCGCTGTGCGTTCTCGATCCCCTCGTCGCGGACGATGGTTGCGATCAGCCGGACGCTGATCGCGTAATCGCGCTGCGCGCGGTGCACCGACTCAATCACCCAATCGGCCACCTCCTCAAACGAAAAGCCTTGCGTGCGGGCAAGCGCAGCCGGATTGAAACGAAGTTCAAGATACTTCACATTGTCTTCGGCGGCGTCAGCCACGGCTTCGTAGGCGACTCGGGCGACGGCCTCCGGCGTCTTGTAGAAGCGGCGAAGCAGGTGGAACTTCTCGAGGAAGCGGTGGAAGTTGGCCGGATCGTTGGTGATCTGGACATACGGCCGCAGGTCTTCGATGTCGTACGACGGCAAATCCACGCCGTGTTCGCGGGCGATCTCGGTCAACGTGGACAGCCGCAGCGAGCCCTCCAGATGCCGGTGCAGGTCGGCTTTTGGCAGACCGTGCAAGACCTGGCGTAGATCGAATAGCTTGTGCGGCGCCGTTTCGCCGGGATACTGATTGGCGCCGCTCATTTCGCGCCGCCGGTCCCGGCGCGGAGTCTCGCCAGGGGGAGAGTGAAATAGAACGTGCTGCCTTTGCCCAGCTCGCTCTCAACCCAGATGCGCCCGCCGTGCGCTTCGACGATGCGCTTGACGATGGCCAGGCCCACGCCGGCCCCCCCGAAACGGCGCGTGGCCGATCCATCCACCTGGTAGAAGCGCTCGAAGACGCGCCCGAGCTGCTCGCGGGGGATGCCGATACCGGTATCCGCCACGCTGGCCAGGATCGCGTCGCCTGGCCGGTGTAGCCCGAACGTGATGGTTCCGCCCACTGGGCTGAATTTGATCGCATTGGCCAGCAGATTGTCCAGCACCTGGGTGATGCGATCCCGGTCGGCCAGGACCGGCGGAAGATCGGGTTCGATATCGGTTTGCAGCCGGATGCCGGCCGCAGCCGCGGTGACTTCGCCGCCCTGCAGTGTCAGGCGCACCAGATCGGCCATCTGAACCGTGCCCAGCTGCAGCGATTCGCGCTCGATCTGCTCCAGGAAGATGATGTCGCTGACGAGCCGCGTGACACTGTTGGATTTCTCGGCGACGATCGACAGACTCTCGCGCTGGCGTTCGTTGATCGGCCCCATGTCTTCTTCGAGCAGCAGCTCGACGTAGCCTTTGATGAAGGTGAGCGGCGTGCGCAGCTCGTGGCTCACGTTCTGCACCAGCTCGTCCTTCAGCCGATCGGCTTCCTGCAATTCGCGGTAGGCCTGCTCGAGCTTGCGCGCGCGCTCCTTCAACTCTTCGTAGAGCTGCGCGTTCTCGATGGCGACCGCCGCCTGGGCGGCGGCGATCGTCAGCACGCGCTCGTGGTTCTGGGTGAACGCGTCCGGCACTGATTGATCGATGGTAAGCGTGCCGATGACGCGATCTTTGACGGTGAGCGGCACGCACAGCAGCGAGCGTACCTCCGGATCGAAGAAGATAAAATCCGGCACGTCGTGCGTATCGGGCACGTACAGCGGCTCGGCCAAGGCGGCCACCTTGCCGCTGATGCCTTCGCCCAGTTTGAGCCTGGCCTCGCGCTTCCACTTCGGCTTGATGCCGGCCGAGGCGCGGATCTCCAGCGTCTGTGTGTCGGGCAGCAGCAAGGCGATGCTCGCGCCGCGACAGTTCAGCACCTGCTTGAGCGTCAGCACGATCGAGTCGAGCACGTCGCTCAGGTCGAGCGACGTGCTGATCTGCTGGGCGAAGGCCTGCAGCGTGGTCACTTCGGCCAGCCGCTGCTGGGTTTCGTGATATAGCCGCGCCTTGTCCAGGATCACCGCCAGCTGGCCGGCGACGGTGAGCAGCAGGCGCTCGTCGGATGGCGAGAAGGCGTTGGAGTGAGCGCTTTGCGCATCCATCACGCCGATCACGCGATCGCCCACTTTGAGGGGGACGGCCAGCTCGGAGCGGATGCCCGGGATGCCGACCAGGTAGCGTGTGTCGCGCCGCACGTCGCCGACGTTGATCGGCCGCCTGGACCGGGCAGTCGATCCGATGATGCCAGCGCCCAACTCGATGCGCGATCGGCGCGCGGCTTCGCCCTCGCGCGTTGACGCGGCGTATAGTTTGAGCGCTTTGCCGCCCGGCTCGATCAAATACAGCGCCAGGTACTCGAAGCCCAGCGTGCGCTGGAGCGCTTCGACCGTGCGCCGGCTGATTTCCTCGAAGTCCAGGGTGGAGGCGCCTGCCATCGACATTTCGTGCAGTGCGGTCAGTTCGTCCAGCCGCCGTTTGGTCTCCTGGTACAACCGCGCTTTTTCGATGGCGATCGAAAGTTGATCGGCCAGTGCGCGCAGCGTATCCACGGTGTCCGGTTGGAAGACGTTGCTGCGCTGGTGTTGCACGTCGAGCACGCCGAAGATGTCTTCGCCACGCCGCAGCGGAACGACCAGTTCGGAGCCGGGCGTGCGCTCGTGGTCGATCAACAGGATGTACTCCGGGTCGACCGCGTCGCTGGAACGCACTTTAGTGTTGGACACGACGGGTTGGCCGGTGCGCAGCGCCTGGCCGATGAGACCGTGTTCGATCGACTGGCGGTAACCCATGTCGGCCAGCTCGGACCAATCGCCGGCGCCGCTGTGCAGCGCCACCTCGCCGACGTGCCAATCGACGAGGAATAGTCCGACCGCCTGGTAGCCGAAGCGCTGGTGGATCATCACCGCCGCGCGCTTGAGCAGTTCGTCGAGGTCGAGCGTCGCCGTAGTCCGCCGCGCGATCTCGTTGATCAAGGTCATCTGCGTGGAGCGGTGGATTTCGGCAGTGAACAGGCGCGCGTTCTCGATGGCCGTGGCCAAGTGATTGGCCAGTGTGAACAACGTGACGGCGTCCTCCTGCGTGTATGTGTTGATGCGGCGCGCCTCTACCATCAGCGCGCCGATGACTCGCGAAGCGTGGCGCACGATCAGCGGCGCGCCCATCCACGACTTCACGCCGGCGGCGTCGCGAATATCGGCGTCCCAGCCCGGATAGGTAGATGTGTCGGGTACGATCAGCGGGGATTTTTGTTCAACTAGCCGGCTGAGCAGCGGATCGGACTGAATAGGCACGACGGCTCGAAGCAGCGGTTCGATATTATCGAAACCATACGCGGCGTGAATCCGCGCCTGATCGCCCTCGAACAGCGCGATGCTGGCGCGATCGTACGGCACGATCTCGGCCAGGTGCTGCAACGTGACGTTGAGCGCCTGATTCAAGTCGAGCGTCGTGGCGAGCGCGCCGGACGCCTGGCGCAGCGCTTCGGCGGTGCGCCGGCGATTGTACTCGGCTTCGTACAACCGCGCATTGTCGATGGCCACACCGATCTGATCGGCCAGCGCTTTCAGGAATTCAATGGAGTCGGCTGAGAAATCGTAGGGAGTGTAATGCATGACGCTGAAGATGCCGACCACCCGGCCACGGGCGCGCATCGGCGCCAGCGCCATTGCCTGCACGCCTTCTTCGCCGAAGCGGGGCACGGCCAGGCGCGGATCGCCGCGCACGTCGCCCGTGACCACGACCTCGCCAGTGGCGGCCGCGTGTCCCGACAGGCCCTGGCCCAGCTTGATGCGCATACCTTGTGCCAACTCGCTGTGCCGCCATCCCCGATGTGCGCGGATGACCAGCTCGCCGGCGGCCTCGTCGATGAGGCTGATCGCGCCGGCTTCCACACCCACGATGTCCAGCGCCTTGTCGAGTGCGATGCGCAGGGTCTGCTGAAGATCAAGGGACTGGCTCACCGTCGCAGCGACTTCGTTGAGCGCGGCCATGTGGTCGGCGCGCCGCTGCGCTTCTTCGTACAGCCGGGCATTGTCGATGGCCGCGCTGGCCTGCGCGGCGAGTGTCTCGACGACGCGCACGTCCTCGGCAGTGTAGGCATGCGGCCGGGCGCTGTCCAGGCACAGCACGCCGATCAATCGATCACGGGCCAACAGCGGCACACCCATCCAGCAGCGGATGTATTCGAGACCCGGGATGCGCGTCCAACGCGGATCGGTTTGGGTATCGCCGATCAAGATCGGCCGGCGCTCGGCGATGATTTCGCGGAATGTCGGCAGATCGCTGTAATCGCGATCCTCCACGATCAAGCCGGCGCTGGGGTAGCCATGGCTGACGTGGTAGCGCAGCTGGCCGTCATCGATGAGCAGCAGTGCGGCGCTGTCGTAAGGGAGCACGCGCTGCAGCTGGGTGACGAGCAAGCGCAGCACTTCGTCGAGGCGCAGCGTGGAGCTGATGGCGGCCGCGACTTGCTGGAGTGTGATCGCCAGCTGCCGGTCACGCTGCCCGACAGGCTGGTAGCGTTCACGTAGGAGGAACAGGTCGCTGCCCGGCAGTTGATCGTACCACAAGGCGATCGTGCTGGGCGGCCCAGCCTTGTCCTGCGAAGTCCCCGACCGAAGGGAGTGGGGAGCGGAGCCTGC
>JBOGUH010000081.1:0-5294 GCA_050695975.1 Anaerolineae bacterium | reverse complement strand
CATAATCATGCCGAAGGTCGACTGCATCGGCGTGTACTTGTACAGCAAGCCCAGCGTCTTGCGCGGGTCGTCGACGGCGCGGCTGAGCTCGATGATCACGCGCATGCCGCTGCGATCGGATTCGTCGCGCAAGTCCGTGATGCCTTCGATCTTGCCATCCCGCACCAGGTCGGCGATACGCTCGATTAAAGCCGCCTTGTTCACTTGATAGGGCAGTTCCGTGACAATGATGCGGCGCTTGCCGCGCTCGGCTTCTTCGATGAACGCCTTGGCCTGCACCGTGACGCGGCCGCGGCCGGTCGCATACGCGAAGCGGATCGCATCGCCGCCTTCGACGGTTTCACTATAGCGAAACAATACGCCGCCGGTCGGAAAGTCCGGGCCTTTGATGAACCGCATCAGTTCGTCAACCGCCACGCGGTCGAGCCTGTCCCACTTGTCGATGAGGTGAGCCAGCGCGTCGCACACTTCGCCTAAATTGTGTGGCGGAACATTCGTCGCCATGCCGACGGCGATGCCGGCCGCGCCGTTGATCAACAGGTTAGGCAGCGCCGCCGGCAGAACTTCCGGCTCGGCGAGGGTCGCATCAAAATTCGCGGCGAAGCCGACGGTGTTCTTGTCGATGTCACGCAGCATCTCGGCCGCCATCGGCGTCAGGCGCGCCTCGGTGTAGCGCATCGCCGCTGGCGGGTCGCCGTCGATCGATCCGAAGTTACCCTGACCGTCGACCAGGGTGTAGCGCATCGAGAAGTCCTGCGCCAGCCGGGCCATCGCGTCGTAAACCGGCACGTCGCCGTGAGGGTGATACTTGCCCAGCACCTCGCCGACGATGCGCGC
The DNA here is from genome assembly GCA_050695975.1 of Anaerolineae bacterium. Classification (GTDB taxonomy): domain Bacteria; phylum Chloroflexota; class Anaerolineae; order Fen-1058; family Fen-1058; genus DASSFZ01. Next base: position 4,457 of record JBOGUH010000081.1, on the reverse strand, counting down.
CGATTTCTTGTAGGGCGAGTCTGGACGCAGACCCAACTCGTGCATCGCGTACAGGATGCGTCGCTGCACCGGCTTCAGGCCATCCCGCGCGTCGGGCAGCGCGCGAGCGACGATCACGCTCATGGCGTACGACAGATAGGCCTGCTGCATTTCGCTGTCGATATCGATCTGTTTGACAATGCCGATCTCTTTAGAAGCCATAGCGTCCTTGTAGGAATTAAATTCACTATAAGTTCCCGTGCGGGGCGCCCCAGGAACCTCAAGAACTCAAATCAGATGGGCAGCCGGCGATCACTTCTTCGGAATCGGCAGCGACACGATGAACTGGCTGCCTTTGTCAGGCGCGCTCCGTACGATCACCTGGCCGCCATGCTGCTCCACGATCGATTTGACGATCGCCAATCCCATACCGCTGCCTTCCACCCTCCTTGCCCGGCGCGCGCGGTAGAACTTCTCGAAGATACGAACCTGATCTTCCAGCGAAATTCCTGGCCCGTTGTCAATGACCATCACTTCTAAGTTCGGACCGGCCACACGCGCGCGGACGGTGACCTCCCCGCCATCCTGCGTGTACTTGATCGCGTTGCCGACCAGATTGGCGAAAGCCTGGTGCAGCCGATCCGGGTCGGCCTGCACGATCGGCAGAGCGCTCTGCACGTCGAGCGTCAACGTCTGGCCGCGCGCGGATGCTGGCGTCTGCGCTTCGCCGATCACAGAGCGCAACACGACACCCAGCGAGCACTCGCGCTTGACCACGCCGAAGCCGTCTTCGATCTTTTTGAGATCGAGCAAATCGTCGATCAGGATTCGCATGCGGCGCAGGCCCGACTGCGCAATCCTGAGCGCTTCACGCTGGTCCTCCGACAGGGTCAGCGCATCTTCAGCCAGCACGCCCAGCGCACCCGCCGTGAGGTGCAGCGGACTTTTCAAATCGTGCGCTACCGCGGCGATCGTTTCTGACTTCAGCGTGTCGAGGCGCGTGAAGTGAGTGATATCGCGAAGCACTGCCATCCAGCCCAGCGCATCTTCCCGCGTATCGCGGATCGGCGCGAAATCGGCGTACAAGAATCGATCGGCGCGAAGCGGCAACTCGAAGCCGGCCGGCGCGCTGAATTTTCCCCCCAGCGCCTGCCGGAACACGTCGGTCAAGGCCGGCAGATCGATCACCTCCCAGACCAAACACCCCTGGGCACGCGGTGCGTCCAGCTCAAACAGCCGCTCCGCCGCGGGATTCACCAGTGTCAGGCGACCGGTCGCGTCGATCGCGATCACCGCGTCGCCGGTCGAATCGAGCACCGCCTGCAGTTGATGCCGGCCGCGCTCCACTTGGTCGAACAGACGGAAGTTGACGAGCGCAATCGCCATCTGATCGGCAACGGGCGTCAGCAAATCTGCATCCGACTCGCCGTAGAAATAAGGCGTCCGGCTCTTCAAAATAAACGCGCCATGCGTATAACCGCGATGGCGCAGCGGTAACGCGATAATGGAGCGCAGTTTTTGCGCCGCCGCTGAACGACTCTCAGAAAAATCCTGTTCCCTGTGCGTGTCCCGGCACACGTACGCCTGACGGCGCGCAGCCACCCATTCGACCACCGATCCGGATAGCGGATAAGCGACCGCGCCGCCTGCATCGGGCGGAGCGGGCACACCGGGCGACGACAACCGAACCTGCCCGGCCTCCAGATCGACCAGCGCCAGATCGGCTTGATCGAACGCGACGAGCCGCCGGATCTCGTGAAGCACGGCCTCGTACGCATGGCTGATGCTCCGCAAGTCAGAGCTGACCGTCTGATTGATCTGCACGATGATCGACAATAGCCGCTCGCGATTGGCCGCCTCACGGCTGCGGCGCAGATTATCGATCGCCAGGGCCACCTGGCGCGCGAACACCATCACCGCCAACCGGTCGTCTTCAACCAGTTGCCGCGATTGCACGGCGATCGCGCCGAGGACGTGATTGCGGGCAATCAGCGGCGCGGCGATGTGCGGCGATGCGCCCAACAGTTCGATGCCGCGCTTGACGGTGCTCAGGCGCACCTCGCGCACGCCGGGCTGTGGCAGATGATCGCGCCGATAGACGGCGTCGCGTTCTTTCACCGCCTGGCCCAGCGTAAACGACTCGCCGAAAGGAATCTCGTAGCTGATGCCGCGCGCGCCGAACAGGCGCTCCGCTGCCACCAGGATCGGCCGCACAGTCGAGGCGTAGACTACACGGAAGTGGCCCATCGTTTCATCGAGGAGCGCCAGCGTCGATTGAAGGCCGTTGGCTTTCAGACCGTCACCCACGAGCGAGTAAACGTCTTCTTCCGACGCAGCATCGTGGCCGCGAACGGCGATGTCACTCAAGATCTGCCATAGGGGGAGAGCCACATTCACTCCGTCAGCAACACAGCCGAAGCCTCACGAACCAAACTGAACACAAACATATCAGAAGTCGCTTTTTCGCGCAACTGAAACGCCGGCTCAACCCATCCCGGCCTGCCGCACCAATTCACGGAAGTCGGCAATCAGGGCGTCTAGTTCTGCGCGGCGATCTGCTGCGCGTTCCGCAATCTCCCGCCGCGCGCGATCGAACCAGTCGATGCCCCGCGAACGAGCCAGTGCCGCATCCAGCTTCATCGCCATCCAGTCCGACCGGTTCAACTCGGCGATTTCAGCGCGCATGGAAGCGATCACCTGATCAAGTCGATCAATCTCCGCGCGCAGCCATTTGGCGTCCCCCGCCCCTGCTTGCGGCAGACTCGATCCGCTGACTTGCGCCAAGATAGCCCCGAGCGCCGACAGATCGGACCGAGCATAAGCGTCATTGATTTCGGCCATCAGCGCGCTGCGCGCAGCGCGATCGGCCTCGTCAACGGCCAGGTCCGGATGGACGCGCTTGGCTAGATCGCGGTACATCGATTTGAGGTCCGTCCTGAGCCTTGCCCTGAGCGAAGTCGAAGGGGCAGCCGAAGGCTGCACGGGCACATCGGACGCAGTGTGAGCCATGCGCGCCGCAGTCTCAGCCCGGCGCACCGATTCCTGATACCCGGCGAACCGCTCGCGCCGCCCGCGCATTTGCCACTCTATCTCCGCGTCCAGTTTGTTCGCATCGAGCGCGCCGCCGCGCAGGCGAACCCACTCATTGCGCAGCCGGTACTCCGCGATATGAAGGTCGAGCGCTTCAAGCTCAGCCTGTGCCGGGCCTAGACGCGCGGTAACCATCTGCTGAAACACGTCGATCTCGATGTGCAGATCAGTGCGCTCCTGCTCCAACCGCGCGACAAGGTCACGCCGGGCCTCGAGTTCGGCCTGCAGATCCTTTACAGGCAATGCGATCCTCCAATGGTCAGCCACAGGAAAATTGATGGGTTGCAGAACGGGTACGAGGCCCTAGGCTACCTCTCAAAATTGCTTTGGCGGACTCCCCGGTGGAGCGTTTCGTCCAACGAAAGAACGGCAGCGACCACAACTCAATCGCTGCCGTTCGTATCAGCATCTCGGCGGTCCTATCCATCCGGCGATGAAAGGGCCATCGCGGCCGTTTCTACGCCTGACGCTTCAGCGACAGCCAGATCGGGCGAGGCGGATTCATCGGCCTGTTCGCCCTGGCGATTGAAGCCGGTGCCCGCCGGAATCAGCTTGCCGATGATCACGTTCTCCTTCAGGCCAAACAGCTCGTCGGTTTTGCCCTCAATGGCCGCGCCGGCCAGCACCTTGATGGTGTGCTGAAACGATGAGGCGCTCAGGAACGAGTCGGTGGTGAGTGCGGCTTTAGTGACGCCCAGCAGCACCGGCACTGCCGTCGCAGGCCGCTTGCCCGCTGCGCTCAGCGCCTCGTTAATGTCCTGCAGCTCGAGCCGATCGACCAGCTCGCCAGGCAGCAGTTCCGAATCGCCGCTCGACACGATCTGGACACGGCTAAGCGTCTTGCGGATGATCACCTCAAAGTGCTTGTCGTTGATGTTCTGCCCTTGCGAGCGGTACACCTGCTGGATATCGCTCAAGATGTACAGCTGGGTGGCTTCCCGGCCCAAGATGCGGAGAATCCGGTGCGGGTTCAGCGCGCCTTCGCTGATCTGCTGCCCGGCCATGATCGCTTGGCCGTCCTGGATGGTCAGGCGCGCCGCCAGGGGCACGTCGTACTCGCGTTCATCGCGAATTTCGTAGACCACCGTCAGCGGCTTGTTCTTGCGCATCTGCACCCGGCCTGCATGTTTGGCGACCAGCGTCTGATCGCCGCGACTGGCGATCAGCGCGCCGTCAGCCACCGTCTGGCCGTCTTCGACTTTCAGCGCCCAGTTGCCCGGCACATCGTGCTCGTCACGAGCTTCCTGGCTGAAGACCACCTTGACCTTGCGGGCGCCGTCCTCACCGCGAACCACCTGAGCGATGCCGTCAATATCCGACATGACGGCCTCGCCCTTGGGTTTCTTGCGCGCTTCGAACAACTCTTCAACGCGCGGCAGGCCGTGGGT
>JBOGUH010000080.1:0-7557 GCA_050695975.1 Anaerolineae bacterium | reverse complement strand
ACACCTCCAACTTCCATAACCCGATACTGCTCTAATTATAGCACCGCTTCCAAGAAAAAATCGAGACCCGCCAACCGGGCCTCCCAATTTCACCTATCGCCTACCTCCATCCATCAGGTGATGTGGTTCAGCCGTGTTGCGTGCGTGTCGGCCGAGACGAGGGCAAATTCAGTTCTTCTTCAAACTCGACCAGCCACGGATCGAGCGGGACGCCCAGCGCATCGGCGACGCGGACGGCGTAGTTGAAGTAGCTGATCACTTGCGCGGCGTCGTGGATGTCGCTATCGAAGAAGCCGTGCGAGCGGAGGAGGTCGAGGTCGGCGGGCGAGGGTATGGGGTCGTATCGGGAGAGCTGCTCGGCGAAGCACAGCAGCGCGCGGGTCGGTTCGTCGATCGGCGCCGTGCGGTAATCGCGCACGATCGACGCGACATGCGAGAGGACGCGGGCGTCATCCCAATCGGAATGCTCTTTGGCGACCTCGTCACGGAGGTCGTAAGCATGGGCGACGGTTCAATAGTGGCAGCGATTCGCCTGTGATGCAATCGTCGCCAGCGCCTCGCGCTGCACGCGGCTCAAGCCCGACGCGCCGTGCATGATCGACGTGTAGAACGCCATCGACGCGCGCATGGCCGAAGCATTGGGGCTCATGGCGCGGACGATGTTCCAGATGCGGCCGGCGCGCTTGATCGCAGCGTCGTATTCGTGCTTGACCGCGCCGGTGGCCGCGTCGGGGGAGACGGTTTCGATCCAGAAATCAGTGGAAGCGTTCATGGGTTGCCAGGCTCTCCCAGCAGTGTCTGCGCACAACGAAAGCCGACGCGCGGATTCGGCCGAACGGAGTGCGATGAGTCACGAAAGAAGGTCTGCGCGTGCTCAGGCGGTGAGGCCCACGAGCCGCCGCGCAGAACGTGATCGACCACGATGCGAGGACCTTTCGGATTGCGATCGGGGGCGTATGTGTAGTAACGAGAGTCAAAATAGTCGGCCACCCATTCAGCAACATTGCCGGCCATGTCCAACGCGCCATAAGGACTGGCTCCCGATGGATAGCTGCCGACGGGTAACACGCGGCCGAAGTCGCTCTCCGCATCGTGCCACACAACGCCTACGACCGGCTCATTTGCGTGCTCTTCAAGCAGCTCGCCATCCCAGCCCTTGGCCTGATAATCAGTCTCCGCCACAAATCTGGCAAAGGCAGCGTTCGTCACTTCTGTTTGGTCTATGGTGAAAGCATCCAGGTAGACAGCGCGTTGCGGTCGATTCGACTGAGGCCCGTCATCCTGCCCCATCAAGAACCAGCCAACCGGGATCGTCACCATTGGCTCAGGTTGGGAAGTGGCAACGGGTTGCAGGTGATCTGTACAAGCAGTGAGAAAGAAAAGGAGCACGAGCCACACTAAGACGGTGGAAGAATTCATTGATTGGTGTTGAGCAGGCCGGACAGCGCAAGGGCACGATCTGACATTTCGCGCGCGCGACGAGACAGCAGGGTTCGCAAGACGGGAGATTGAGCGACACTATCCCAGCCCCTCCACCACAGGCGAAGCTCGGACTGCATAGGAGCTAACGCTATGAGGACTTCGGAGGGCGTCCGACCCAGATTCCACTCGATCAGCAACATACTTTCGCGCAAGGATGGCGGCACGCCAGCCAATGCATCGGGATTGGCTGCGCGCTGGGCGACTCTCCCCAGAGTAGATGCTAAGTTGCCCAAACGAATAGGCCATTCATCCTTCAGATAACGCTCACGGAGTTTGCGCCAGTCCATTCACGCGCCCTCAAAAACCCGCCGCACGACCTTCTCCACTTGAGCGCGCAGAAGTGGGTCTTGAATATCCGCCTGAAGGTTTGACTGCCGAGGCCGAATGTTGATCAACGACTCAAAGTACACTTTGCGAGTGGCCGGCTCCCAGTCTGCACCCCAGATGTCTTCCTGAAGGCTGCCATCTTCCAGCAACACTTCCTCGCAGTCTGAATGCATCTCCCCACCGGCGGCGACCACTTCACGCCGAACGTCGACCGCCAGCTTGATGAAGGTTTCAAAGACGCCGAGCAGTTCTTTCATCTGTTCAGGGCTTGGCGCTTCGCGCAGAATTACAACAGAGGCCATAGGTACGCGCGGTTCGCTGACTCGCTGATTCGTTGATTCCCCGCAGGGGCCTATTCGTTGACGCCTGAACCCCTACTGCTTTTCATACGGCTGCCCGTCCGCCGCGGGCGGCGTCGCGCGACCGACCAGGCCGGCCAGCGCGATCATCGTCGCGACGTACGGCGCCATCAGCAGGAACTGCGACGGGATCGGCACCCTGAGAATCGCCAGTTTGGCCTGCAGCGACTCGGCGAAGCCGAAGATCAGGCTCGCGCCGAACGCGCCGAACGGCAACCACTTGCCGAAGATCATCGCCGCCAGCGAGATGAAACCGCGCCCGGCGGTCATCAGCTCCTCGAAGCGGCCGACCGAGCCGAGCGTGAAGTACGCGCCGGCAAACCCGGCCATCATTCCACTCAACAGCACCGCCACGTAGCGCGTGCGGAAGACGTTGATGCCCAGCGTGTCGGCCGCCTTGGGATGCTCGCCGACCGCCCGCGTCCGCAGACCCCAGCGCGTGTAGAACAGCGCGACGTGCACGACGATCAGGAAGATGTACATCGCATACAGGAACATGTTGCCGTTGAACAGAATCTCGCCCAGGAACGGAATCTCCGATAGCACCGGGATCGGCGTCGTCGGAAAGCGTGGCGGGTTGTTCAGCTCCTGGAACTGCTGAAGGAACTTGGACGAAATGAAGCTGGTGATGCCGACGGAGAAAATGTTGATCACCACGCCGCTGACGATCTGATCGACCTTGTACCGGATGGAGAGGACGCCGTGGAACAGTGACAGCAGCATACCGATCAGGACGGACCCGGCCAGCCCGGCCCATGCGCTTTGGCCGACGCTACCGATCAGGGAACCAACCATCGCCCCCGACAGCATCATCCCCTCGATAGCGATGTTCACCACGCCGGCTCGCTCGGACAGAATGCCCGACAGCGCGCCCAGCGCCAGCGGCACCGCCCGCTCGACGGCGGCGTCCAGCATGCCGACCAGGTTGATCGACTGATCGCGCGTGGCCCAGGTCAAAAAGGAGAAGACGAATAAGAGAATCACCAGGCCGAGGATCGCGTTGCTCAGCCTGGAAAAGCCTCGCACGAATTGATAGGCGCCGGCGAAGACCGAGAGCGCCGAGAGCAGCGTGATCGTCGAGATGGTCGGCACCACCCAATCCTCCAGCTCGACGGCTGCGCCGCCCCGGCTCATGCCAAAGGTGCTGACCAGCTCCGAATCGACGCCGTTGGCGAACAGCAGGTAGCCGCCCAGGCCAAGCAGGAGCATGATCGCGCCGATGGCACGATAGCGGGTGCGCTCGGCCAGCTCGGCCGCCTGAACTGCTGTCAGTCGCCGTGACGGGGTTTGAGCTTGTGTCGCAGTCGCCATGACTTACCTCCCCCATCCGCGCGTGAACACGACTTCGGTCGCGCGCGCTTCCCGGATGCGATAGATCGCGCGGATGATCGCCGGAGCGGCGATGAACGCGATCACCAGCGCCTGCACCACGCCGATGATGTCAACTGGAATCTTGGCGACGTTTTGCATACGCGTGCCGCCGGCGCGCAGCGTCCCGAACAGCAGCGCGGCCAGCACGACGCCGAGCGGATGGCTCTTGCCCAGCAGCGCCAGTGCGATGCTGTCGAAGCCGTAGCCCGAAGAAAACGCCAGCGCCAGGTTGTGATTGACGCCGAGCACTTCGTTCGCTCCGGCCAGCCCGGCCAGCGCGCCGGACAGGCACAACGCCAGCACGAAGTTGCGCGTGATGCTCATGCCCGCGTACTTCGCCGCGTTCGGATTCGCGCCGACGGTTCGAATTTCGAAGCCCCACGTCGTGCGGAACAGGAACCAGTACACGAACGCGGCAACCGCCAGCGCGATAAAGAAGCCCAGGTGGAAGCGAATCGGGTCGGCGAAGAACCTGGGCAGCTCCGCGCTCGCCTCGATCGTCGGGCTGACCGGCACGGGGCCGTCGGGGCCGCCGCGTTTCATCGGCCCGTTCAGCAGCCACTCGCTCAGCCGGAAAGCGATGTAGTTCATCATGATCGTGTTGATCACTTCGTGCGCGCCGAACTTCGCCTTAAGGATCGCCGGGAGGAAGCCCCATAGCGCCCCGCCCAGCACACCCGCCGCCAGCGCCAGCGGGATGTGGACGATCGGCGACAGGCCCGTCAACGAGTAGCCGACGTACGCCGAGAAAACCGCGCCCATGAACAACTGCCCCTCGGCGCCGATGTTGAACAATCCGCAGCGGAAACCGAGCGCAACGGCCAGCCCGGCGAAAATGTACGGCGTCGACGCAACCAAGCTCTCGAGTATCGGATACAGCGCCTCGTTCAGCGCCGCAGCATCGCCGCGCTGCAAGGCCGTTATGATATCCGCCGGGTTGCCCAGCGATCCTTCCAGGAGTGAGCCGTAGGCCGTGCTCACCGCCGTCCACCCGTCGTCCAGCGTACTGGCGAAGCCGGCCGCGCGCAACAGTCCGATCGCCAGTGCCAGCCCACCGACGATCGTGCCGACGCCGAACAGCCGGTTGACCCGCGCAGCTGGTGTTTTTAGGAAGCGCGTCAGCGCGCGGTCGGTATTTCTGTTGAGATAGACGGCTGCCACGACAACTGCCGAGGCCAGGATTAGCAGCACGATGCTGCCGAAGCCCAGCCCCGCGAACGCGGCCTGCAGTCCGGCCAGCACTTTGAGATCGCTGAGGGCGATGATCACGCCGCCGCACACGAATGCCGTGAGAAAGGCGAGCACCGGCTGCTGCGCGACTGCCAGCAGATTTCGTAGCTGAGAGACCGGTTTGGCCTGTGGGCTTACGGGTGAAGCCTGCGTCTGCGTGTCGGTTGCCATTAGAACACCACCTCCGCTTTCCGCCCCTCGCGCCTCTGGGGCGGTGGCAGCGTCGCCGGATCAACCCCGGCCATCAGCAGGCCCAGATATTCTTTGGTCGCCGCGTCGGCGTCCACAATCGCCACGACGTGCCCACGGTACATGACGGCGATGCGATCAGACAGCGCCAGGACCTCGTCCAGTTCAGGCGAGACGAGCAGGACGGCCGTGCCCTGGTCGCGTTTCTCGACAATGCGGTTGTGAATGTATTCGATCGAGCCGACATCCAGCCCGCGCGTCGGCTGCGAGGCGACCAGCAGCTGGATCGGCCGCGAGAACTCGCGGGCGATGATCACTTTTTGCTGGTTGCCGCCCGACAGCGAGCCGGCGGACGTGCCGATGCCCGGCGTGCGCACGTCGAACTGTTTGACGCGCTGCGCCGCCGCTTCGCCGATCGCCTCATCTTGCAGCACCACACCTTTGGCAAAGGGCGGCAAATAGTATGTCGACAACACCATGTTGGCGGCGATCGGGTAATTGAGCACCAACCCGTCCCGCTGCCGATCTTCGGGGACGTGGGCCACGCCCAGCTCGGTGACCCGACGCGGCGGCGCATGTGTTGTGTCTTTGCCGAGGATTCGAATGTGGCCGGCCAGCGGCGCGCGCAGCCCGGTGATCGCTTCGACGAGTTCGGTCTGCCCGTTGCCCTGCACGCCGGCGACGCCGAGCACCTCCCCGGCGCGAACCTCGAACGAAACGTCGTCCACGGCCAGATTCATGCGGTCGTCCAGCACTTCCAGCCCTTCAACCTGCAGTGCCGCTTCACCCGGTTGGGCAGGCGCCTTTTGGACTTCGAGTTCGACCTCGCGCCCGACCATCATCGCCGCCAGCGTGGACTCGGTCGCTTCGGCCGGCGTGGCGCCGCCGACGATCCGCCCCAGCCGGAGCACGGTGATTCGGTCGGCGACCGCCAGCACTTCTTTCAACTTGTGAGTGATGAAGATGATCGACTTGCCCCGGGCGACGAGCGATCGCATGACTTTGATGAGTTCGCCGACCTCCTGTGGGGTGAGCACTGCCGTCGGCTCGTCGAGGATCAGGATGTCGGCGTTGCGGAAGAGCAGCTTGATGATCTCGACGCGCTGTTGAACGCCGACGGGCAGGTCTTTGATAGAAGCGTCGGGGTCTACTTGCAGCCCATACTGTTGAGAGATGTCGCGGATGCGCGCGGCGGCTTTTCTGCGGTCGAGAAAGGCGCCTCCTGTCAGCATCTCGTCGCCGAGCATCACATTCTCGGTGACGGTCAAGACCGGCACGAGCATGAAGTGCTGGTGGACCATGCCGATCCCGGCGCGGATGGCATCGGTGGGGCTGGTGATTTTGATCGCCTGCCCGCCCACGATCACTTCGCCCTCGTCCGGCTGGTACAAGCCGTACAGGATGTTCATCAGCGTGGTCTTGCCCGCGCCGTTTTCGCCGAGCAGGACGTGAATCTCACCCTGCTCCAGCGTCAGCGAGACGTGATCGTTCGCCAGCACGCCGGGGAAACGTTTCGTGATGTTGCGCAGTTCGAGGACGGGAGGCATACAGGCACCTCAGTTTAGACCTTTCAGGTGTCGGAGACCTGAAAGGTCTCCGCGGACCCGACAAGCTAATAGAGAAGTCAACCAAACTTCGCACTATCGGAGTCGAGGCTTTAGCCGGACAAACCGCCTAACCCTAACCCTAAAGGGCGCTTCGCAGAGGGGGCTTCGCACAGGCTCGACTCCATCGTCCGGCTTTCAGTTGTTCGCTCTCTAAGATCACCAAAGCATTCTGAGCGGTGCAGCCCTGAGGGCTTGTCTTAAGAGTGCTCAAAGCCCGCGTCCTCGCGGGCGCTCCCAACCGCGAGGACGCGGTTGGAGAGCGGTCTTGAGGCACTTCTGAGCGAAGTCGAGGGGGCGAGGAATCTCTTCGACAGTCGCCGAGATTCCTCGGCCTCCGGCCTCGGAATGACGCTTCAAGTGCGTAGCTCCTATCCGTATTAACGTCAGCTCGGGATAAGAATCAAACGCTTATCCTCGCACGCTCCCGGCGGCCTCCTCGCCGCCGGGGACGGCGGCTTGAGCCGCTTATGGCTGTAAGACCGGCTTATCCCGAATCACGTTGTTACAAATTCGGCGGCGAGGCATGCTGTCAGCCCCACCGCCGATTTACAGAACCAGCGTTGAGTGACGGGTGACGTGGGGGTACACGGCGCCCGTCACTTGTCACTCATCACTCCGTTACGGCTTGGTCTTGATCGTGCCGGCAATGATGTCGGCCGTGATCTGCTCCAGATCAGCCTTCACCTCTTCTGTGACCATTGCGCTCAGGCCGTGGAAGTCGGAGATGCCGATCTCGCCATTCTCCAGCGTGGAGACCTGCAGGCCGCCTGCAAACTCGCCGTTGGCGATCGCCTTGACGGCCGAGAGCACGCTCAGGTCGAGCCGCTTCTCGATGCTCGTCAGCACGATGTCGGCGTACTCCGGGGCGCTCACCGTCCAGTCGGTGTCTACGCCGATGAGGTAGGCGTTGCCGCGGTCCTGCACCGCCGCCGCCGCGCCCAGCCCGACTGGCCCGGCCACCGGCAGGATGATGTCGGCGCCCTCGTCCATCA
>JBOGUH010000079.1:0-7266 GCA_050695975.1 Anaerolineae bacterium | reverse complement strand
GCACGACTGTGGGATGTCCAGACCGGCCAAGAACTGCACCGGTTTACCGGCCACACCGACGGCGTAAGTAGCGCGGTGTTCTCGCCCGATGGCAAGTCTGCGCTCACGGGCAGCGCGGACGGAACAGCGCGGCTGTGGGATGTCAAGTCTAGCTCCGAGCTGCCCTCATTCACCGGCCATAGCAACGGCGTATCGGCTGTGGCTTTCTCGCCCGACGGTAAGTACGTACTCACGGGCGGCGCTGACCACACGGCGCGACTGTGGGATGCTGCAACCGGCCAGGAACTGTGCGACTTCATCGGCCACACAGACGGCATAAACTATGGTGTAGCCTTCTCGCCCAATGGCAAGTACATCGTCACCGGCAGCTTTGACGGAACCGTGCGGCTGTGGGATGCCGCAATCAGTCGAGAGCTACGTCGGTTCACCGATATAGCCCAAGTTTACAGCTTTGCGGTCTCGCCTGACGGCAAGAATATATTCGCTGGTAGCAACGACACGATGGCCTGGTTGTGGAATGCCGCAACCGGCCAGGAACTGCGCCGCTTCATCGGCCATACAGATCTGGTCTGGAGCGCAACCTTCTCGCCCGACGGCAAATATGTACTTACCGGCGGCGGTGACGGTACAGCACGGCTGTGGGACACTCAGACTGGCCAGGAACTTCGTCGTTTTATTGGTCACACCGCGGGTGTGCAAAATGTGGCCTTCTCGCCCGATGGCCGGTATGTGCTCACCGGCAGTGACGATGGAACAGCGCGGCTATGGGATGTGGACTATCACGACACGATGCGTTATCTTTGCTCCCGCCTACTGCGCGATTTCACCGACGACGAGCGGGCGCAACATAACATCACCGACAACGAGCCAACCTGCCCGAAGCCGTGATGCCGAGGAGTGCCAGCGGTCCTGCACATGGAGCAGTGCCCGTAAAAACAGCCGATTTATTGAATGCTGCGGATTACGCTCGACGCAATCCGCAGCATTCGCTTGATCCGTTGTCGAAAGCTGTGCTATAGTTACCGCCAAGCGAGGTGAGAACGATGGCCACACAAGTTGCACCGTCACAAACCGAGACGCTCGTGACCGGCGAAGAACTCCTGGCGATGGGCGACGTCGGCCCGTCCGAGCTGGTTGAGGGGAGGATTATCCAGATGAGTCCGACGAGCGGAAAACACGCAATCTGTGAGGTCAAGTTCGGCAGATACCTGGATACGTTCGTCACTCAAAACAAGCTGGGCCGGGTGATGGGGGGCGAGGTAGGTATCTATACCCGTCGCAATCCCGACACCGTGCGCGCGGCGGATGTCGCCTTCATATCCAATGAGCGATACGCTCGATGGAAGCAGACCGGCTTTCTTGACGTGGCGCCTGAGCTGGTTGTTGAAATTCTGTCGCCGGATGACCGGATGACTGATATCATGCGCAAGTTGCGCGAATATTTCGACGTGGGTGTTAAAGTGGTATGGGTGGCTGACCCCGAGACGAAAACGGTGTATGCCTATCGCTCGATGACGGATGTGCGCGAGTTTGGAGAAGCTGACACGCTGACCGGCGACGACGTGCTGCCAGGCTTCAGCGTGCCGGTGGCGAGCCTGTTTGAAGAGTAGCCAGACCTGGTTAGTCCGATCCCGGCATCCACTGATTGAGCTGCCGAATCAATGGCGCGAGCGCGTCTGGAACACGCCCCTCAAATGCTTCGGTGTATCGAGAGGTGCGTCGCACGCGGGCGGCGACCTCGTAGGCCAGCGCGTCGGGACTCTGCCGCCCACCTGCTGTTATCGCCTGCGTAAAGTCGATATCCTCGATCATCTGCCGCAACCGGGCGACCTGCGCCTTGCTGATGGCTCGCACCGTTCGAAAGCGAGCCGGCGCGCCTGCCTCGCTGCGCCGATACCTCACCCGCCCATTGGAGTGCACGACGATTTCGCGCGAGCTGAACCGCAAGCCGCCGCTCACGCGCATGGCGACCAGCGCGCTCCTCGGTAGAACCAGCCTGTCTTCATCCTCGAACACAACTTGAGCGGGCTTCTTTCGACGCGATTTCGCGGCAGGCGCGCCCGCCGGTTGTTCGGCCGGTGTTACCGACCTCTCAAACGACATCAACCCAGGCTCAGCCGATCCTACCTTCAGACCGGTCTCGTCGCGCGAGTCTTCCGTCAGCTTCCCCAGCTCTTCGCCTTCGGATTTCGATTGCATCATTGCACCCGCAGCGTTTGAAGGATCTGCTCGAATCGCTCGCTGGCCGCCACAAACTCGCTTTCGGGCGCGTTGAGTGTGATGTAGTAAACCCAGTCTTTGGCGAGGACGATAACCTCGCGTGCGTGGACGACGATCGGCGGCGACGCGCGCCCGGCGATATCGATCGGCTGCGTCACGAAGGCGTACTCCAACTGTTCGGCCGGGACGCCATCGGCGGTGGTCTCCTCTTCCGAGAAGAACTGATAGGCTGTCAGTGTGCCGCGCTGCTCGATACGTCGATCGACCAGCGTTTGCAGGTCGGGCGGACTCTGTGGGTCAAGCGCGCGCGATTCGACGGTCAGCGTCGTTTTGAAAGTCGAGTCGGTCTGCGGATCTTCGACGTTCAACAGCACGTCTTGCAACGATTCCACTTCCGACCAGGTCGCGGGATATGCCATTCGGAACGGCGAATTAGCATCCTGGAAAAGCAGGGTGCGGGTGGTTACCTGCTGCCGCAGCAGCCAGCCGAGACTGAGCGCAACCAGGACGACGATGGCGACGCCTACGTCTTTGTGCCGCGTGCGGATTCGGTACAGGGTTCCGCTATCGGGTGTTTGAATCATCGCTTCTCTCTATGGTCCGACGAAGGACGGACGACGAACGACGCCCCATTCGTCTTTGGTCCATCGTCTTTCGTCATGCATCAAGTCGTTTTAACCGGCCGATCGTGCCAGCGTCGCACGCGTCGCGCGGCGCATCAGGCCGACGAGCACGAAGAACGTCGCCAGCGCAACGATCAGTCCCAGCCCCAGCGAGCGCCACGGATCGACCGTCAGCCCGGTCGCGCTGACTTCGCTGAGCAGCCAGCTAAATAACCCATTCAACACCGCTGCAACGACGACACCGAACGGCACCCACCCGGCGGACCTGTGCGCGAACTTGGCCTCGGCCATGAAATAGCCCATCAGCCCGCTGAAGGATGCCTGCGCCAGCGACGTGGTCACCACCTGGATCACACCGGGTCTCAAGGCCACGCCTTCGTTGTCGATGACGTAACCCAGGTTGAGGAGCGTGGCGATGCCTAGGCCGGCGACCGTGCCGTAGACGATGCCGTCCATGCGCTCGTCGAACTCGGCGGTGGTGTACACCGCCGCGCGGATGGCGACGTACGCGATCGCCTGCAGCGTGAAGCCTTTGATCAGGATCGAGGCCAGCAGCGAGGTCAGGGTGTTCGCCGGCGCCCAGTCGGCTACGCGGAACCATTCGTCGATCAGGCGCAGCCCGACGAAATCGGTCAGGATCAGCGCGAGCAAGAAGACCTGCGCGATCTTGGTCTTCGGTTCAGGCTCCAATCGATCCTGGCGGTAAAAGTAAAACAGCCAGAGGCCGGTCGGCACGATCGCCAGGAATAGTCCAACCAGAATCAATGCGGGACGATCAAGCGCGCCCAGGCTGCCGGCGAGCAGCGCAACGAGGGCGCTGAAGACGCCCATGCCGGCGATCTGGATCAGGCCGGCGCGCCAGAAGCCGGGGTGAGGCTTGTTGACCGCCGCGTAGTGCCGGGCGCAGTACACGCGCTGGCCGACGATGTTGTACGGCGGCGAGACCGGATCGCCACACATGCAGCAGTTAAGAGAATCGCTCATTAATCGTCCTTTTCGACCTCACCCACTCCCACCCCATCCCTCCCGCTCCCTCTCCTGCGCTTGGGCAGGGAAGGGAGCGGGAATGCGGAGAGTGGGGTCAGCGACCTTTGCGCAGCGTCGCATCGACCTGGAACGGGTTAGTCGCATTCGATGGAATGTCGATGCCGTCGTCGGCAACGATCGGGCGGAAGCCGCGGGCGATGACGATCGCGCTGTACATCTGGCCGCGCGGGATCGCCGTCTCGGTCTGATAAAACCCTTTTGCGTCGGTGACGCCCAGCGTGAGCACCTCGTCGCTCGTGATCGAATCATCTCGCGCGGCCTGCGTCGCGCTGAGGTCGGGCTGGAGGATGAACACCTGCGCGCCGGCTACGCCGCGCCCGGTGTCGGCATCGACGATCGTGCCTTGCACGTAAACGAGGTTTTGCCCGGAAGTCGGTGGCGCGGCCGGGCCGGAGCCGGTGGTGCAGGCCACGAGCGAAATGTCGTCGACGAAGAAACTGCTGATGTTACCGCGCGGGTTCTCGGCAGTGAACGCCAGCCGCACGCTCTTGCCCGCGAGCTGCGTGAGGTCGAACTGCGCCTGGCGCCAGGCGTCGTCGCCCTGTGACGAGGTCAATTCTTCGACCACGCCGATCACGTCGCCGTTCGTGTTGGCGACCACGCTGCTGAAGATCGCGTCGCCGGCGAACAGGCCCAGCAGGTCCGAGACTTCCAGGTGAACCAGGCGGTAGTAGCTCAACTGCACGCGCTTGGCGTTGGCCGGAATGCGCACGTCCTGGTAGATGTATTGCAGCGGCTCTTGATCCGTGCCACCCAGCCACGCGCTGCGCGCGCCAGTGTAGGGCAATTCGGGATCGATGATGGCCGTGTTCGCATCGGAAACCTCGACCCAGCTGCTGCTGCTCTCGAACCCGCCGTTGACCATGAGCTGCGTGCAGCCGGCAGGCAACTGCTGCACTGGTGGCGGAGTCCTGCCGCCTCCGCCCGGGGTTGTTTCGACCGGCGGTTCAGGCAGCTCGTCTCCTTCGCCCAGATCAAGACCGACCTGAGAAAAAGCATTCCGCACGGCTCTGACCTCGGCCTGGCCGTATAGGTCCTGCGCGGCGCGGACGGTGGCGCGCGCCGCGTCGAAGAAACCCGCGTCGGGCGTCAGATATTGCGTCAGCGCGCGGTAATAAATCTGCTCCAGCTTCTCTTTGCCGATAGCCTGGGCGAGCAGGAACGCCGCGCGGTTGGGGATGCCGCTGTTGACGTGCACGCCGCCGTTGTCGCCCCGGCGGCTCAACGGCAAGTTGGCGTAGTCGTCCACGTGCCCGGGCTGTCCCACGCCGGCCAGTGGGTTGACCGGATCGTAGATGCCGCCCAGCGTCGGGTCTTCCAGGCTGCGCAGGTAAGGCACCGGAAACGGCGGCGAGTTGACGATGTCCTCGCCGACCGTCCACTCGTCGCGATCGACCAGCGCCGCGAAGATGTCGGAGTACGATTCGTTCAACGCGCCCGATTGGCTTTCGTAGATCAATCCGGCTGTGTTCTCCGTGACGCCGTGCGTCAGCTCGTGTGCGATGACGTCCAGCCCGAAGGCCAGCGGCTGGAAGATGCGGCCGCCGTCGCCGTAGATCATCTGCTGCAGCTCGCCGATCCACGCGGCGTTCTCGGCCTCCTGCGGACTGCTGCCGTAATGCACAGTCGAGACGATCGGGCTGCCCTGGCCGTCGATGCCGTCGCGCTGAAAGGTCTTGGAGAAGTAGTCGTAGACTTTGCCCGCTCCGTCGTGCGCGGCCTGCGCCACCAGATCGCGCGAGCGCTCGCCCTCGTCGATCAGCTGCCGGCCCGGGAGTTCGTTGGTGTTATCGGCGGAATAGGTCACCCGGCGCTTGACGTTGGCCACGCTATCGAAGCGATGCACGACCGCCGGGCGCCGCGCATTCACGAAGTAGCGCCACTGCCCCAGCGGCGACGTGGTCAGGATGGTGACATACCACGTCAGGCGGGCCTTGCCGGAATGGGCGACGTGGATCATCAACCGCGTTTTGTCGCTCAGGATGTTGGTCTTCACCGTGCTGCGCTCGATCCGATCGAGCTGGACATCCAGCAGGTCTTGCCGCGCGACCTCTTCCGCCTGAGACTGGCTGATCGCCGGCTGCGTCGGCACGTCGATGCCCGGCGCGAACTGGCCGTTCACCGCGACGATGTGCTGCTGTGGATCGAGGTGCACGACGAGCTGCTTGCCGAAAACGGGGATGCCCTGATACACCTGATCGAGCCGGACGTGCGCGTAGTTGAGTTGTAAATCCACCTCGATACGCCGCAGTTGAAGCTGCGCCGAAGCGTCGCTCATTCCGAATAGTGCGCGATTTGCGTCAAGGAAACCAAGCGCGATAGCCGAGAGATTTCCGCGCTCAGACGCGTGAGGAGTGTAAGGGAGTTGGGTGGCCGGATCGCGGCCTGCCAGAAAATCAGGGATGCCTGTCTTGGTGTTCCAGTGAACGTCGAGCGCGCCTGCGGCGCGCGCTTGAAGTGTATAGAAGGCGGCGCGCGTTCCAGCGTTCTCTGGCCGCGCGACGGCGTTGCTCACCAGCAGCGCGCTCAATCCGACGACGAGTAGAAAGTAAAGACGCTTGAAGGGTAGGCTGTTCATTGACTCCATTCCCGTTCAGGTGTCAATTTTTCCAGCGTGTCCCGAAACGTCTCCTCAACCGGCCTCGGCTGCCAGCCCAATTGACGCTTCGCTTTCTCGGCGCTGCCGTAGAAGGTGTAATCGGCTTGCGTGCGAAGCGCCTCCGACGAGAACATCGTTCGCAGCCCGAACGTGCGCTCCAATAACCCGACGAGCTTGGCCATGCCGCCGGCTATCCATCCCGGCACCCACACCTTCGGCGCCGGCACGCCGGTGATTCTCTCCCACATGTGCATCGCCTGCCGATACGTCAGCGGCGGTCCGGCAAGGATATACGATTCACCCGGCTTGCCTTTTTCCATCGCCAGCACGTGTCCCCCGGCGATGTCGTCGACGTGCGCCCACGTCACGCCCGATTTGGCGCCGAACATCGCCGGCAGCCGTCGGAAGTAGAGCCGGTAGTAGGTCGTAATGCCGCTCGGATCGCCCGGCCCGATCACGACGCCCGGCTGGACGATAATGATCGGCGCGCCGCGCTGTTGCAGCGGCACAGCCACCTCGTAGTGCGCCGCCCACTTGGTGCGCTCGTACTCGGAGGTCATCTCATGTTTCTCGGCGCGATACGATTCGTCCACGATGCGGCCGCGCGTGTTACCGAAGACGGCGACGGTGCTAGTGTACACGATTTTGGAGACGCCCGCTGCGACCGCTTCCTCCAGCGTGTTGCGCGTTCCGTCGACGTTGATCGCGACCATGCGTTGCGTGTCGCGGATGCCATACTCGTACCAGCCCGCTAGATGAAACACAGCGTCCGATCCG
>JBOGUH010000078.1:0-4465 GCA_050695975.1 Anaerolineae bacterium | reverse complement strand
CAGGCCGCGCACATCCCGGTGCACCTCGGCGCGATGCCCGCTTCTGTGCGATCGGCGATCGACCACTGCGGCCCGTTCGCGCCCGGCGACGTGGTGATCCTCAACGATCCCTACCTCGGCGGCACGCACCTGCCCGACATCACCCTCGTCTCACCGGTTTTCATCGAGGGTTTGGGCGACCGCGAGGGTGCGCCCCACCTGTTTGTGGCATCCCGCGCCCACCACGCCGACGTGGGCGGCATGTCGCCCGGCTCGATGCCGCTCTCGACGGAGATCTATCAAGAGGGCCTGATCATCCCGCCGATCAAGATCGTCGAGGCGGGTCGAGCAAACCAGGCCGTGCTTGATCTGATTTTGCGTAACGTCCGCACGCCCGATGAGCGGCGCGGCGACCTGGCCGCGCAGATCGCCGCGCACGAGGTTGGCGCGCGGCGAGCGCAGGAGATCGTCGCGCGCTACGGCATCGACGAGACGCTGCATTACGCGACGGCGCTGCTGGAATACGCCGAGCGACTCACTCGCCGCGCGATTGCCACAATGCCGGACGGAACGTACACCTTTGCAGACTACCTCGACGACGATGGTACCTCCAACTTCCAATCCTTCGACTTCGCTCAGGACAGGCCTCCAACTTCTAACCTCCAACCTCCAACCCCTATCAAAGTTACGCTGACGATTCAGGGGGACTCGCTCACCGTCGATTTCAGCGGCAGTTCGCCCGCCGTACGCGGCAGCGTCAACGCTGTGCGCGCGATCGTCGAGAGCACCGTCTATTACTGCGTGCGCTGCATCGTCGGCGCGATGGGGATCGCAGCGCGCGGCGACGACGTTCCGACCAACGCCGGAACCTTCGCGCCGATCCGCGTGATCATTCCCGAAGGATCGCTGCTCGACGCGAAGCCGCCGCACGCGGTGGCTGGCGGGAACGTCGAAACGTCACAGCGTGTGGTCGATGTGGTCTTCGGCGCGTTGGCGCAGGCGCTGCCTGATGTCGTCCCAGCCGCGAGTCAGGGCACGATGAACAATCTCACCTTCGGCGGCGTTCGGTCCGACCCTCTGACTGCATCGGAGGCAGGTGGCACGCCTTTCGCCTATTACGAAACGATGGGCGGCGGCGCGGGCGCAGGTCCGTCACGTGATGGCGCGTCCGGCATCCACGTCCATATGAGCAACACACTCAACACACCGATCGAAGCGCTCGAGCTCGCGTACCCGCTGCGCGTGCGGCGCTACGCGATCCGGCGCGGGTCGGGCGGCGCGGGGCTGCATCGCGGCGGCGAGGGACTGATTCGCGAGATCGAATTCCTCGCGCCGGTTAGCGCGACGCTGCTCACCGATCGGCGCGACACGCGACCGTACGGGCTGCGCGGCGGCGAATCGGGCGAGCCGGGCGAGAACGTGTTGATCCGCGACGGTCTTGAATTCGGCCTGCCGGGCAAAGTCCAACTTCAACTCAATCCCGGCGACGTGCTGTCGATCCGCACACCGGGTGGAGGAGGATGGGGAGAGAATTCTGCCACAGAGACACAGAGGCACAGACATAGATGAGTTGAATGAGGTAACGGAGAAGATTATCGGGTGTGCGATTGAAGTGCATCGGCATTTAGGGCCGGGACTACTTGAGCACGTCTACGAGGAAGCGCTCTGTGTGGAATTCGACCTGCAGGGCCTGAGATATCACCGACAAGTAACAGTTCCGGTGAACTACAAAGGCAGGTTGATTGCCGAGTACAGGTTGGATCTCTTGGTCGAAGATACCGTGGTCGTGGAGATTAAAAGCGTGGAGCGGTATGATCCGGTCTTCGCTGCGCAAGTGCTGACTTATCTCCGAGTAACGGGCAAAAAGGTCGGGCTGCTCATCAACTTCAACTCCAAACTCCTCAAAGAGGGTGTCAAGCGTTTTATTCTCTAACCCCTCTGTGTCTCTGTGCCTCTGTGGCTATATCGTTGTGCGCGCGATTGCGTTTATGCTACAATTCGGTCGCGATGATCCCCCTCGATTCCATCGTCGGCGAACTGCATATCGTCAACGGCCAGCGGCAGACGACCACGCCACGCAGCGGCGTGTTCACTGCGCCTCGACGCGGCGCGCGCGGCCGCCGGGACGATACGCTGTTCATCCTCGTCGACGCGGCCGGATCGCATCCGATCATCCCCGATCTGATCCAACGCATTCAGCAAGCCTACTGGCGCGTGCCCGGCAGCGTGACCTCCGGACTGCGCGCAGCGCTCGACGCGGGCAACGACTGGCTGATCGATTATAACCAATCGGCGGTCGCGCCGACGCGCGCCGGGATCACCTGCGCCGTGCTGCGCGGATCAGAAGTGTTCATCGCGCAGGTGGGATCGGCGTGCGCCTACGTCGCGCATCAAGGCCGGCTCGAACGGTTCCCCCTGCGCGACGTGTCCGGTGGCAGCCTGCCGCCGCTCGGCGTCGCGCGCGCGATCGAAGTCCGCTTCTCGCACGCCGACCTGCATCCCGGCGACGTGCTCCTGTTGAGCGATGCCTCGTTTGCCACACGCGCGCCCGAAGAAACGATTGTCTCGTCGATCGTGTACGTCGGCGTCGAAACGGCGTTGAACAACCTCGAACACTTGATCGGCAACCAGAGCCTGACGGCGATGGTGATCGAAGTTGGGGCAGCCGCGCCGGTCGCGGAGGCGCGCGTCGAATCGCCCAAGCCGGCGGCGCATGGGGAACGCGCTCAATCGCCCGAAGCGACGGCGCTACGCCCCGATCTGAAAATCGGCGAATGGGCCGGGGCGATCGGCAGCGGCGTCTCACGCGGAGCGGGTTCGCTTGGCACAGCGGCGCGCGCGCTGTTTCAACGCACGCTGCCGGATCGAACGAAGCGGCCGGCGACAGCAGCCGGGCACGCGCGGCGGCGCGCGCCGCCGGTCGAACGCAATACGCCGTTGATGGCTGTGCTGGCGATCGGCATCCCGATCGTCGTCGCCATCCTGGTGACGGCAGTGTACCTCGAGCGCAGCACGGCCGCGCAGATCGACACGCTGTTGAGCGAAGCGCGCCAGCTGATCGCAGATGCGGACGGTTCGTCGTCCGTCGACGTGAAGCGCGAACGGTGGCTGGCCGCATTGGCGAAGGCCGACGAAGCCATATCGCTGGCGCCAGAAAACGCGGCGGCGATCGACATTCGCACGCAGGCTCAGGCGCAGCTCGATCGGCTCGACGGGACGCTGCGCGTGTCGCCCATCCTGCTGTATGATTTCAAGAAAGTGGGCCGGCATCGGCTCGCCACGCAGGGCGTATCGCTGTTCGTGCTCGACCAGGCCGAGGGCCGCGTCGACCGGCTGACGCTCGAGGGCGAAGGCATCGCCGGACAGGAGCCTGCGCCGGCCGTGGCCAAGGGCATCACCGTCGACGGGCGGACCGTGGGCGATCTGATCGATCTGGTCTGGGTGGCGGCCGGCGGCGAGCGCCAGAAGAGCGCGCTGATCGTCCTCGAGCGCGGTGGGCTGATCGAGTACGATCTGGCGTTTGGCCCGACTGTGATCCCCTTCGCCGATTCGACCGTCCCAGCCGGCGCGCGGCGGCTGGATACTTTCGAGGGCAATTTATATCTGCTCGACACGGCGGCGCGGCAGGTGTGGCGCTATCGCCCGTCGGGTAACGGATACTCGGGTCTGCCCGACGGCTACTTCGAGACTCCGCTGGCCGAGATCGAAAACGCGATCGATATGGCGATCGACGGCCGGGTGTACTTGCTCGAGGAGAACGGCACGCTCCACAAGTACTTCGGTGGGAGCCCGGCGGAGCCGTTCGGCCTGACGGGAGTGCCCGAGCCGATCGGTCAGGCCGTCGCGGTGGCGGTCGATCCGAACGTGCCCAATGAAAGCAGCTTATACGTGGCCGACCTCGACGGCGCGCGTATCCTGCACTTCGCGCCGGACGGCAGGTTCATTCGCCAGATGCGCGCCGTGGGCGGCGAGTTCGACGCGATCGAAGACCTGTTGGTCGACGAGCGGGCCGGGCGGCTGTACGTGATCAGCGCCGGGCGGTTGTATGCGGCGACACTGCCGGCGGCGACCGCGCCGTGAGCGATGAGAGCATGGCTAAAAAGCGCTCCGATACAGATCCGTTCAAGGATTTGACCTGGGACGATCTCCAGGCTTGGGCTGGAACGTCGATCGTGTCCCGAGGGCGCAGCTACCAGCGCAATCACCACGTCCAGGGGCTCGCTCGCACACCGGGCGGGGGACTCGTCGCCTGGGTGCAAGGCACCGAAAAGTACGCAACGCAGATCGAGGTCGAAGATGGCAGGTTGATCTCGACCTGCACCTGCCCATACGGAGGCACGTGTAAACACGCCGTAGCGGTGACGCTGGAGTACCTGGAAAGCGTGAAGAACAACATCGAAGTCCCCTCGGTGACGGAACGGGATCGACGATTAAAGCTGCTACAGGAACTCGGTGAAGAGGGATGGATCGAAGAAGAGGATGGATA
>JBOGUH010000077.1:0-1688 GCA_050695975.1 Anaerolineae bacterium | reverse complement strand
GGATATTCAAGCACCGCCACAGCCGTGAGCCATCTCTCTAATGCCACCGATACAACACAGCCCCCGAGCGAGTCGGGGGCTTATCTTTCAGACACGGTGTCCTTCACGGCAGCGGCCTGCGCCGGATCACCTCACGCAGTGCCTCGGCGCGCAGCGGCTTGAGGACGATCTGGTCGATGGGATGGTTGGCGACCTGAGCCAGCTCTTGATCGCGCGTCGAACTGACCAGCGCGATGATCGGCGCCGTGTCGAGTTCGGAGAACGCTTGAAGATCGCGCAGCCGCACGAGGCGATTCGCATCACCCCAATCGAGCGCGACCAGGATCAGGTCGAACCGCGCCGGACGCCGGGGACTGGACAGTAAGGCCCGGACCTGTGATAAGTCGTGCGCGACGTGAAGCAGCGCATCGCGCCATGCCTCCCCAATCGCCTGGCGTGCCAGGAAGATGTGATCCGGATTGTCTTCGATCAGCAGGATGTGCATCAATACATTCTTGGGTTCCCGCAGCACGGGGAGCACTGCGCCGCATGTGTTGCGCTGCTGCCGCCGCAGTCCAACGGCTGCGGAAACACCTTCGCTGAAACTACCGTATCTTTGATCATGCCCCAGTTTTTATGGATCGAGCATAACAGACCTATAACAGAATCGCCGCCGGTTCGTCGCGGAAAGCGAGGCCTGCAGGTCTCTACCCCACTCCGCTTCGCTTCGGGGGTACTTCGCAAGACCTGGCAGGTCTGTGCGCCGCCCGCCTCTACTCGCCCGCAAGCGAGTAACCTACGCCCGGCTCGCTTAAGATGTAGCGAGGGGCGCGCGCGTCCGGCTCGATGCGCTGGCGCAGCCGCCAGATCGTCGCGCGCAGAATCTCCACGTCGTCACGGTATTCGTTGCCCCAGACCTGGGTGAGCAGCTGGCCGTGCGTCAGCACGCGGTTGGGATAGCGCGCCAGTTCGACCAACAGGTTGAACTCGGTGCGCGACAAGCGCACCGGTCGATCACTCACCGTCACCTGGCGCGACGCCAGGTCGATCTTCAGATCGCCCAGGCTGATCATCGACAGCGGCTCTTCGCCTTTGCGAGACGATCGGCGCATCACAGCCTTCACCCGCGCCGCAAGTTCGCGGCTGCCGAACGGCTTGGTCAGATAATCATCCGCCCCGAGCTCGAAAGCGCGCACTTTGTCGTCTTCGGTGTTGCGGGCGGTAAGCATGATCACCGGCGTGTCGCTGGTCTGGCGAATGCGTGCGAGCACCTGGAATCCGTCGATATCGCCCGGCAGGCCGATATCCAGCACGATCAGTTGCAGCGCGTGCTCCTCGAACAGCCGCAGCGCGGACGGGCCGTCTTCGGCTTCAATCGCCACGTATCCGGCTAAATCCAGATTGGTGCGCAGGAAGCGCCGGATGCGCGGCTCGTCGTCCACAACCAGGATTTCCGGGCGCGCCGTCATTCACTCACTCCTGTGCGATGCCTCTCGGTCTGCGTCGAGGGCGCGGCGCACGTGCGCGACCAGCTCGCTGGCGGAGATCGGCTTGGTGATGAAGTCGAACGCACCGGCGGCCAGGCTGCGGTCGGCCATGCCGTGATCGGCCGACGCAGTCAGGATGGCGATGCGCAGGCTGCGGGGAGCCGGCCGTGCCCGGATCGATTGCAGGAAATCCCAGCCGGTGCCGTCAGGCAGCGCCAGATC
>JBOGUH010000076.1:0-1539 GCA_050695975.1 Anaerolineae bacterium | reverse complement strand
GACATCCTCGCTGACGACGCTGGCCAGGCCGGCCGCGTTGAACAGAGCGGTGGTTTCGTATGCGAAGCTATCGGCCGACCAGTCGCGCGGCGCGGCTCGTTCGATCGGCAGGAAGCCGAGGTGCGTCGTGCCGCGTCCAGCGGGCCGGACCTGCCCCGCAGCCATAAGCGTCGCGCCCTGCGTCGTCACGCCAAGCATCGCCCGATCGATACCGACGCGCGCCGCCAACATCTCGACATTGCCCAGGCCGTTTTGAAGTGTGAGCGCAATGCCTCCGTGCTTCAGAGTGTGTGTCGCCCACCCTGCCGCCCGCTCGGTCTGATACGTTTTGACCAGCACGATGGCGAGATCGGCAGGCGGGGCATCGTCAGGATCGGTTGCCGCATGGACGCGGAACGTCCCTTCGCCTTCGACTTGAATGCCATCGCGCCGGATCGCTTGCACCGCTTCAGTCCACGTGCCGAGTAGCGCCACGTCGGCAACGCGCGACAATCGCGCGCCGAAGAGTGAAGCCATTGCGCCTGTGCCGATAATCGAGAGGTTCATGCCCTCACCCCCAACCCCTCTCCCCGAGGGAGAGGGGAGTTTCACGCAACTTCAAGTTTTGCCTCACCCAATTCGCGCAGCAGCGCCTCGTATTCTGTGTCGTCTATGGCAAAGGAATTGTCGGCGGTCGGAAACGCGTGCGATTCGACTTCGCGCCGGTACTCGCTCAGGGCGTTGACGATCGTCTCTCGCAGATTGGCGTAGCGCTTGTTGTGGCGCGGCGAGAATCGATCGAAGTAGCCGAGCAGATCGTGGAACACCAGCACCTGCCCGTCGCAGCCGGCGCCTGCACCGATGCCGATCGTCGGGATGCTCAACCGCTGGCTCACCAGTTCCGACACGCGACCGGGCACCGACTCCAGCACCATACTGAACGCGCCGGCTTGTTCGAGCGCGAGTGCGTCGTCGAGCAACTTCAGCGCGGCGCGGGCGGTCTTGCCCTGCACGCGATAGCCGCCCAGCTTCGAGGCCGACTGCGGCGTCAGGCCGATGTGGCCCATCACCGGGATGCCCGCATCGACGATCGCTTTGACGGTGGCCGCCATCTCTGCGCCGCCTTCCAGCTTGACCGAATCGCTGCCGGCTTCTTTGAGGAATCGGCCGGCATTGCGGATGGCTTCGCTCACGTCGGCCTGGTACGACAGGAACGGCATGTCGCCGACGATGAACGACGCCTGCGTCCCGCGTTTGACGGCGGCCGCGTGGCGGATCATGTCGTCCATCGTGACGTGCACAGTCGACTCGTAGCCGAGGACGACCATGCCGAGCGTATCGCCGACGAGGATCAGGTCGATGCCGGCGGCGTTGGCAGCCAGCGCGCCGGGGTAGTCGTAAGCTGTGATCATCGTGATCGGCTCCCCGCGCGATTTCTTGCCTTGCAGGTAGGGAAGGGTGACTTTCTTGCGGTCCATGTTTGACTCTCCTTCAGCTGGGCTGATAGCAGGTCGGATCAATGGGTTAAACCTCGCGAAGGTTGGACGGGATGTTCAACGA
>JBOGUH010000075.1:0-3590 GCA_050695975.1 Anaerolineae bacterium | reverse complement strand
TATTATAGGATCGCCATTCCAAATGTCAAACAAAAAGGCGAGCCGCTGAGTGGCCCGCCCTACCCTTGCGTCTCCTCGACGGATTGGTCTGCACCCTCGATCGCGCGCTGCTCCATCTGCGCCACGGCGCGCGCGACGGCCTCGACCGCGACGCGCTGCTTGCGGTACAAATCGCTTTCGCTCATGGCCATCTTGCGCGCGATGTCGCGCACACGCTCGCCCTGCAGGAAGCGCATGTCCAGGATGTTGTAGAGCACCCATTCCGCTGCAGTCAGGCTGCGCGGCCCGTCGGGGCGCAGCAGCGCGATCGCATCCGCCAGAACGGCGCGCAGCGCCTTGGGCGCGTTGCCGTCGTGATCGCGCAGCGCGCGGTCGACGACGGCCAGGCGCAGCATCGGGCTGGCGGTGAGCTTGGGGCCGCCCCAGAAGTGGCTGAGCGCATCTTTCACGTGGCTGATGAATTCGGGATCGGCGGCGAGCGTGCCCTCCAGGAGCGGCTGCGGCGGCGAATCGACGTAGCGCGGCGCGCCGCGCTGCCGCTGGATCACGTCGATCTCGGGCAGGATCTGCTCGACGGCGGAGAACACTTCTTCTTGCAAGCGCCGGTCGTCCAACGCGATCGCCGCCTGATGGACCAGCGCGTCGAGTCGCGCGGTTTCTTCGTCGCGCCAGGCGGGCGGCGAATCCCCGGCCACCACGGCCAGCGCGCCGATCAGATCGCCATCGCCGCGCGAATGCAGCGGCCATACCCAATATCCGTCGGCGCGATACGGTGCACCGGCCGGCCCGACCACCTGGGCGCCCGCTTTCAACTCGCCCAGCACGCGCTCGATGGGGGGCATCGACCCGATCATCGCCAGCATCTCCCAGCGATCGCCTGTGCGGCGCGAGGCGATGAACGACGCCGGAACGCGCAGCAGATCGCACACCGAGGTGAGCACGTTCTCCAAGAACTGCTGCAGGTCGGTCGTCGTCAGCAGGCGCTCGCCGAGCCGCTCGATGTAGGCCAGTTCGTCGCGATCCTGCCGGAACAGCAGCAGGTCGATCAGCGGCTGAAATGATCCACGCACTATCGCAAACACGACGATGGAAATCACGACCGCGCCGGTCATCAGCGTCTCAGGCGGCAAATGGAGCAGCGCTTCGAGCCGGGTGAAGATCAGCATCGTGGTGACGACCACGCCGGCGGTGATCGGGCCGCGCAGCAGGAATCGCGCCAGCCGGCGCTTAACGACGCGATCGGGCGCCAGCACGCTGAAGAAGGCCACGCTGTAGGCCATCACCACGAGCATGATACCGATCGCCGCGTTGCTCGCGATCAGGATCAGCCAGAGAGCGATCCCAATATCGCTGGGCTGGCCAACCGCCAACAAAAACGGGAACACACCCAGCGATGGCGCAGTCGACGACAACAGCAAATAAGTCATCCGCCGCCGTGAGGTCGGCGTGAGGCAGCGCTGGCGCGCGACGACGATGTTGCGGAATCCGAATCCGACCGCCACGACGAAAAAGGCCACGTACACGGGGAAGGCTGGCCCCGGCGCCAGCCGAGGCGGGACGAGCGAGGTGGGGCCGGACTGGACCACGACATTCGTGGTCAGCGCGGCGAAGGCGAACACGCCGGCGTAGGCATAGCCCAGGACCACGCCGCGCCGCCGGCGCAGCGAGATGGCGTTGGTCGTACGCAGGACTTCGTCGGCGAAGTGCAGATACGCCGCCGGCGCGAGCGCGATGCCGATCCACTCGAAGCGCAGCCAGCCCTCGGCTGCGCTGAGCAAGGTCACCCGCGACAGCAGCGCATCGCTGGTGAAGACGACCAACGTGCCGCTCAGGATGAGGGCGAAAGCGCGCGCCACGGGCGAGGGGCGGTTATAGCGCAGCACGTACAACACCAGCGAGAACGAGGTCACCGCGATGCCGGTGGCAATCAGCGTATTAATGAGCGCGAAGATACGAATGAAGGTCACGTCAGATGTTGTGGAGATGGTCGAGGGACTGAAGGAACTTTGCTAGCGCACCGCGCGCGAGAAGAACACGGCGATATCTTGATTGAGATAGTGCCGATCGTTAAAGCCGCAAAAACTGAACCCGAGCTTGTTCAGCAGCGAGATGGCCGGGTGGTTCTTGGTCTGCACTTCGACGACGATCTGCTTGAGGTCGCGCTCGCGTGCCCAGCGCAGGGCCGCGCCGATCAGCGCCGATCCCACGCCGCCGCGCCGATGCGAACGCCGCACGACCAGGTCGCCGATGTGCGCCACGCGCTGGGCCGGATGCGCGCTGAGCGACACGTATCCCAGCGTCTGTCGATCGCGCTGCGCTACCAGGAACGCATCGCGCGTGCGCCAGTCAGCCGTCAGCGCCTCGGCGCCCCGTGGATACTCGACCCGCATCGATCGCGGCAACCGGACGTGGCGAAACGTGACATTGATCACGCCGTTCGCCGCGTGAGTCTCCATCTGCCAGACGCAATCGGTCGTATAAGACCCATCGAACTCCAGGCAGTCCCGGAGGTCGCCCATCAGGGCCGGGCGAAGCACAAGATTAGACATTGGCGCGATTCTACCATCCCGATCTCGAATTCGCAACCTGAGCAACGGATGGTAACGGACACCTGCACTTGCAGCGCAGGTGCAAGTGTAAACGGATGCGCTGCACCGCATGTGTTGCACTGCGGTAGGTGCATGTCAGCAGTGCAACTGCTGACAAACTTTACAAACTTTACAAACTTTACGTGCACACTACCCACCCCTACCCTAACCCTTCCCCTTCGCTCTCCGCGCGCGGGAGAGGGGTAGGTGAGGTCAGTGTGGCGCGGGCGTGGGAGGCAGGACCTGTAAACTGATCGTGCAGTGCGGCGCCTCGTTGCCGACGTTGTCGACGGCGACCAGGCTGAAGCGATACGCGCCTGGGGCCTCGAGCAGGATCGTCAGGTCGAGCGTGCCCAAGTAGTTGTCGACGACAGGCGTCCTGACCACTTCACCGGTGGTGCGGTCCTCGAAGTTCGTCGCCGGGCCGTTCAGCACAAATTTGTAGAAGCCGAAGTTCTCGATGTTGGCCGTGCCGTACACCTGGAACGAGCTGGAGAAAACCTGACCGTTGCCTGGCGCACTGATCTTCACCCTCGGATCAGGACACTGCGCCGAGGGGAGCGGGATCGACGTGGGCTGGCGTGTGGGGGGTTCGGTCGTCGCCACCCCGATCAGCGTCGGATTGAGTGACGGCTCAGGCATCGCAGTGGTCTCCGGGGTGGGCGTGGGAACCGGCGCGCCGGTCGGGGTCAGGGTGACCAGCGGGCCTGGCGGCGTGGGCGTAGGCGGCTCGTCGGCGGGCAAGGTGGGCGCGACGAAGCTTGCCACAAAGAAGATGACTGCGCCCAACCCAACGAAGGCCAGCCCGCTCAGGACAGCGCGCCCAATGCGCGCCGCTGCCGTCTCACGTTCGAGCGAGTAGAGCGTGCTGCTGCGTTCGCGCCAGGCCAGCCAGGCCGAGCGTATCGACCAGATCACGCCCACCAGGCATGCGGCGTACAGGACGATCGCGAACTGCTCGATCAGGCGGATAAACGAAGCCATCCGCGGTTATGCCCTACC
>JBOGUH010000074.1:0-8810 GCA_050695975.1 Anaerolineae bacterium | reverse complement strand
TCCTGTTCGGCTGGCGATTTTTCACCGCCGAGACGCGGAGTGCGCCGAGTTTTTCTTGTTTATTTCTCCGCGTCCTCTGCGCCTCTGCGGTGAGACCCGGACAGAATTAAGTAGTCAAGGCACTAGGCCCGTTCGGAAATGAGTGATGCTGTTGGCAAATTCCCGCTCGCGGCGAGTCCGTGACTCGCCACCCACATGCCGAGTCAGTGCGAATTCTCCCGTGGGACGGGCTTGGCATGAGCAATGAAAGATTCTGAAAGACAATCTCGTGTGACAAGGGCAACGCAGTGACCAAACATTTCGTAGCGATCGCGGGCAACGTCGGCGTCGGGAAATCGACACTGGTCGGGCTGCTGGCCGGCAGGCTCCGCTGGACGCCGTTTTATGAGGCCGTAGACGAGAACCCATACCTGTCCGATTTCTACCACGACATGCAAACCTGGTCATTCCACTCACAGGTGTTCTTCCTGTCCAAGCGGCTGCGTCACCATCGCCGCCTGCTCGATCATCCCTCGTCGGTGCTGCAAGATCGCAGCGTGTACGAGGACGCCGAAATCTTCGCCAAGAACCTGTATCGGCAAGGCAACATGGACGAACGCGACTATCACGTCTACCGCGAGCTGTACGAGGTGCTCACGCTGTACCTGCCCCCACCTGACCTGGTGGTGTACCTGCGCGCGAGTGTGCCCACACTGCTGAAGCGCATCAGCCTGCGCGGGCGCGAATACGAACGCAGCATTTCCGCCCGCTACCTGGCCAGCCTGAACGATCTTTACGAAGAATGGGTGGCCGGTTTCAACCTGTGCCCGATCCTGACCATCGCCGCAGATGAGCTCGACTACGTCAACCAGGACGCACACCTCGATCTGGTCGCATCGACCATCCTGAATCGGCTGTCTGGGGAGCAGGTTGTGATATAATCCTCACAGACATTCATCCCGTGGTCGGCATGCTGCGAGTCGCCGTCAGGGCCCGAAAGGGCGCAGTGATACCGACTGCGCCCCTCCTACCTCGACCGACTTCCGCAAGCGATTCCGGCAATGCCCATTTCTAAGACCGACAAGACCTACCTCGATCACCTGGCCTGCTCCGACTGTGGCGAGACCACCTCACCCGACGCGCTCCACACCACCTGCCCGAGTTGCGGCGGACCGCTTCTTGTTCGATACGACCTGGACACAGCCCGAACTGAACTCGACCGCGAGCGGCTGGCTGCGCGCCCCGATCGATTGTGGAACTGGCGCGAGCTGCTGCCGGTTCGCGAGACGGCCTACATCGTCGACCTGGGCGAAGGCGGCATGCCGCTGCTCGATGCGCAGCGCATCGGCCAGGCGTTGGGTGTGATGCACTTGTGGATTAAGGACGAGGGTCTCAATCCGACCGGGACGTTCAAAGCGCGTGGCATGGCGGTCGCCATCTCGCGCGCTATCGAGCTCGGCGTGCGCGAATTCGTGGTGCCCACGGCCGGCAATGCCGGCGGCGCGGCGGCCGCGTACGGCGCGCGCGGCGGGGCGCGCGTCCGCGTGTACATGCCCCAAGACGCGCCGCTGGCCAATCGCGCCGAAGCCGAAGCCGCCGGGGCCGAGGTCGTCCTCGTCGATGGGCTGATCAGCGCCGCTGGCGCGCTGGCCGCGCGCCACGCGCGTGAGCGCGGTTGGTTTGACCTCTCGACGCTGCGCGAGCCGTATCGGGTCGAAGGCAAGAAGACGATGGGCTACGAGATTGCGCATCAGCTGGGCTGGCGCGCGCCGGACGGGATCATCTACCCTACCGGCGGCGGCACCGGATTGATCGGCATCTGGAAAGCGTTCGCAGAGATGGAAGCGCTCGGCTGGATCGATGCCAAGCGGCCGCGCATGATCGCCGTGCAGGCCGAAGGCTGCGCGCCGGTGCATCGCGCGTTTCACGCCGGGCTGAATCATTGCGAGATGTGGGCAGACGCGCAGACCGAAGCCGCCGGGCTACGCGTCCCTTGGCCGTTCGCCGACCAGCTGATCCTCGCCACGCTGCGCGACAGCGGCGGCACGGTCGTCACGGTGAGTGACGCCGCCATGAAGCGCGCACAGCATTGGATCGCCCGGCACGAAGGCATGTCGGCCTGCCTGGAAGGCGCGGCGACCATTGCCGCCCTCGACATCCTCATCCAGTCGGGCCAGGTTCGACCGGACGAGTGGATCGTGTGCCTGAATACCGGAAGCGGCCTGAAAGAGCCGCGCCAACTTCGAAGAGACAGCGTCCATGTCTGAGCCTGATCCGCAGTTCACTCACCCCGCCCCAACCCGCGCCGACGAGGATACGGGCCATGCGCCATCGGATTCACCGCTGAGTGATCAGGAACTCATCGAACGGCTCTCGGCCCGACTCAAGCAGGTGGAAGAGAGTTACCGCAACCTGTTCGAGGGCAGCGCCGCCGCGATCGTGATCACTGACCACGAGGGTGTCGTGATCGACGCCAACCTGCGCGCCAGACAGTTCGCCGGTTCGACGAACGAAGGTATGGTCGGCAAACCTCTCGGCAGTGATCGGATGCCGCTGGCGCTGCACGGGCTGTCGAGCATGCTGCCGGCGGCGCGCCAGGCCACCGACCTGCATCGGGCACTCGAACTGAAGTCAGGAGGAAAAGAGCTGAGCCTGGATGTCCACACCCGACATATCAACCACGACGGCCGCCCGGCCATCCAGTGGCTGATACGCGATCGAACGGAGCAGCACAGCCCGGATCGCGCCCTCGACGAGCAGATTTTCATGATCGTCCACGACCTGCGCAACCCGCTGGGCAACGTGATCAGCAGCCTGGAGCTTTTGCGAGACTCGATTCTCAATCCCGACGCCACGCCCGCGCCGCTCGCGCTGGTGACCATCGCGCTGCGATCGTCGCGGCGCATCTCTCTGCTGATCGAGTCGTTGATGGACGTGACGCGGATGGAGGCCGGCCAATTCGTGCTGTCCACGACCACCGCGCGGCTGGACACGCTCGTCGAGCGCGCCGTCGATTTTGTGAAGCCGACCGCCGATCGGAAACGCATCCCGCTCTCGGTCAGCATCGACACGCCCCTGCCGCCCGTGCTGATTGACGTCAATATGATCGAGCGGGTCGTCGTCAATCTTCTCGACAACGCCTGCAAGTTTGTCACGCCGGGTCAGGCAGTTCACGTCAGCGTGCAGCGCGCCGATGGTGAAATCCGGATCTCCGTGCGCGACGAAGGGCCCGGTATCACTCCTGAAGATCGGCCGCGCCTGTTCCAGAAATTCAGCCGAGGCAGCGGTGTCAGCGGTCAAACGCCCGGCACCGGCCTGGGCCTGGCTTTCTGTAAGCTGGCTGTCGAAGCGCATGGTGGACAGATCAGCGTCGACAGCGAACCGGGTCGGGGCAGCACCTTCACCTTCACCCTTCCGGTTGAATAGCTACCATTCGGGTGATATGACCGACCGTCTCTACTACGCCGACCCTTATCTCACATCGTTCACCGCGCGGGTCGTCGAGCGGCTCGAATTGGACAGCCGCCCGGCGGTGATTCTCGATCGGACGGCGTTCTATCCCACCGGGGGCGGGCAGCCCAGCGATCGAGGCCGGCTTAATCAGGTCGAAGTCGTGGATGTCGTGGCGCGCGAAGATGATCTGCAAACTGTGCTTCACCTGCTGTCCGGCACGCTGCGGGACGACGAAGTTGCCGGCGCCGTCGACTGGCCGCGCCGCTTCGACCTCATGCAGCAGCATACCGGCCAGCACATACTATCGCAGGCGTTCGTCCAGGCTGCCGGCGCGGAGACGGTCGCCTTTCATCTCAACGACGACAGGCACGAGGGCAGCGTGACGATCGACTTGAACCGCAGCGGACTGCTGCCGACCCAGATCGATCAAGCTGAAGACCTGGCCAACCAGATCGTCTATGAGAACCGGCCGGTGATGGCGCGCTTCGTCAGCGAAGCGGAACTCGTGTCGATCCCGCTGCGCAAGCCGCCGGCGGTAAACACGGCGATCCGCATCGTCGAGATAGAGGACTTCGATTGGTCGGCCTGCGGCGGGACACACGTCGCGCGGGCAGGCGAAGTCGGGCAGATCAAGATTATCAAGATCGACCGGCGTGGCGCCGAAACGCGCGTCGAGTTCCGCTGCGGCCGGCGCGCGCTGATCGACTATCGGCGCAAGAACGAGATGATCAACCGCGTCGCCGCCGACCTATCGATCGGCAACTGGGAACTCGACCAGACTGCGGCGCGTCTCGTCGAGGACAACAAGGCGCTGCATAAGCAACTGCAGGAAGCGCAAGGACGCTTGCTGGAATCCGAAGCGCGCGAACTGCTATCCAACCTGCGCGTCCGCGAGGGCTGCGCAGTCGCGCTGCGCGTGTGGCACGACCTCAGCATGGCCGATCTGCGCCAAGTGGCAAAGCAGATCATTGCTCGACCAAAAACGGTCGCACTGTTGGGATCGGACGGCGAGCGGCCTGCGCTTGTCTTCGCGCGATCGGGCGATCTGGCGTTCGACATGAATGCGTTGGTGCGCGGCGCGGCGGCGCGCATCGGCGGCAAGGGAGGTGGCTAGCCGGACTTCGCCCAGGCCGGCGGCCCGCCGGCGAGCCACGAGCAGGTGCAGACAGCGCTCGAATGGGCACACGCGCAACTTGATGGATAAAATCGCCAACTCCGTCTACGTCTCCTCTGCTTATCGCGGCGTCACGGTCGGCGCGATCGTGACGTCGGCCGGCGTGATCGGCGTCGATGCGCCGATGCTGCCGGCCGACGCGCGCGATTGGCGCGCCCGGATCGCATCCGTCACCGATCAGCCGGTGCGCTACGTCATCACGACCGACGGCCATCGCGACCGCTTGCTCGGCCAGCACTGGCTGGGCGGCGCAGTCATTGCGACCGAGTTCGCCGCCGAAAAGATGCGCAGCTACGGCGACACGTTCCGCCAGCAGGTGGCCGACTTCCTGTCGCACCACGGCGCGCCCGAAGCCGCCGAAGAGATCATGCTCAACTTGAAAGTCGTTCAGCCGCAGATCAGTTTCAGCGGGCGGCTGATCGTGCACGCTGGCTCGCCGCGCGTCGAGGTGTGGAGCGTCGGCGGCGCGAATCCCGGCAGCGCGTGGGTCGTCGTGCCGGATGCCGGCGTCGTCTTCGCCGGCGATCTGCTCACGCTCACCGCGCACCCGGTCATGTCCGAATCGAACACGGCGCTCTGGCTCGAACGGCTGGCCGAGCTGCGCAAGCCTTCCTTCCCGGCCAAGAAGATCGTGCCGGGGCGCGGGCCGGTCGCCAAGAAGGCCGATACGCAGGCCATGTCCGAGTACCTCCGCGGCGTGCGCAGCAAAGTTCGCGCGCTGATCAAATCGCGCAAGCCCAAGAACGACGTAGCGTTACTCGTGCCGAGCTTTCTGTCGCGCTTCCCAATCGCCGAGGGCGAGCGCGAGCGCATGCAGCGCCGCATCCGCGCCGGGCTGGAACACGTGTACGACGAATTGAAACAAGAGAAATGAGCAATGCAGTAATGTAGAATAATGATGAATGCAGAGCCGTATAAGACGAAAGCATCCCAACTAACCCCGCTGGTCGAAGTCACTCGCGGCGGCCGCGTCGAATCGATCCACACCGGCGCGGTCGCCGTCGTCGATGCGAACGGCCGCCTGGTCGCGCACGCGGGCGATCCCGATTGGGTGACTTATCTTCGCTCGGCCGCCAAGCCGCTTCAACTGCTTCCGCTCGTGGAATCGGGGGGCGCCGATCGCTTCGGATTCACCGACCAGGAACTCGCGGTGATGGCGGCGTCGCATTCGGGCGAGCCGCGCCACATCGAGACGGTGCAGAGCATCCTCGACAAGATCGGGCTGGGCGAGGACATGCTGCACTGCGGGGCACATTGGCCGATGAGCGATGCAACGACCCGCAGGCTGCGCGATTCGGGCCACGAGCCGACGCCGATTTATCACAACTGCTCTGGCAAGCACGCCGGCATGCTGGCCCAGGCCGTCCATCGCGGGCTGAGCACTCACGATTACCTTGACCCGCGTCACCCAATCCAGGCCGCCATCCTCACCACGCTGGCCGAGATGAGCGGCGTCGAGGTGGGCGCGATCGACGTAGCGATCGACGGATGCAGCGCGCCGTGCTTCGCCCTGCCCCTGCGCGCCGCCGCACGGGCCTTCGCCCGGCTGGCCGATCCCTCCGCGCTGCCCGGGCTGCGCCGCCGGGCGGTGAAGCGCATGGTCGACGCGATGATCGCATTCCCGGAGATGGTCGGCGGTGAGCGGCGGCTCGATACGGACCTGATGCGCGCGGCGCGCGGTGGCGTGCTGAGCAAAGGTGGCGCTGAAGGCTATCACGGTATGGCCATTCTGACCGGTGGGCTGGGCATCACTATCAAGATCGCCGATGGGAACGGCCAGCGCGGCTGCGGGCCGGTGGCGATCGAGGCACTGCGGCAGCTGGGCGTGCTTGACGATACGATGCTCGCCGAACTGCGCGCGCATCATACGTGGGTTGTGAAGAATCATCGCCAGCTGGATGTGGGTGAAGTGAGGCCGGTGTTCAAGTTAGTTCCCTGAATTCCTTCAGGCCCTTGTGAAGCACTCGCCCGCCCGCGGGGTCGCGGATCGGAACGCCGACTTCAGTCGGTCTGCCTACGAAACGCTCGCACGCCCGCGGAGGCGCGGGCTTCGAGCGTATTTTCCAGGGAGACAGGTTATGCGTTTAAGCGAACCCTTCTACCGCCGCAAACTCACGCAGTGCCAGGCCGCGCTCACCGATCACGAGCTCGACGGGCTGCTGTTGCTCAATCCGGCGAACATCTATTATCTGATCGGCTTCTTTCACTTTCCGACCGAGCGCATAGTAGCCGCCTGGATTCCGCGATCGGGCGAGCCGGCGCTGTTCATCCCCAGACTCGAAGAAGATCACGCGGCCTCGAGCTGGGTGCGCAGCCGGCAAGTCTATTTTGAGCATCTCGGCCCACCGCACCCCATCAACTGGATCGGCGATCGATTGACGAAGTGGGGGTACGGCGAGGGCAACATCGGCTACGAGGGCGGCGTGGGCATCCGCACGCTGGAGCGATTGCAAGCGGCCATGCCCCAAGCGAGCTGGACGGACGAGGGCGGCAAGATCGTCGCGCAGCTGCGCCAGGTGAAAGATGGCGAAGAGATCGCCCTCCTGCGCAAAGCGGCCGAGTTCAGCGACGCCATGCTCGAGGCCGGCGCGCAGGCCGTGCGCGAGCGCGGGCTGATCAGCGAGATCGAGATCAACCAGATCGTCACGCGGTCGGTCGTGCGCGAGATGATCGCCTCGCTGGACGAGATCGTCGATGTGGGTGGCCTGGCCGGTGGCCTGGTGTGCGCGGGTCCGCGCGCCGCGTATCCGCACGGCCTGCCCTCGCTGGCGCGGCCCAAGCCAGGCGACTGCCTGATTCTCAGCTTCGGCTGTTCGGTCGGCGGTTATCACGCCGAGAGCGAGCGCACCTTCTTCATCGGCGAGCCGTCGAAAGAGCACCGGGCGTACTATGAGGCGATGCTGCGGGCGCAGCAAACGGGCGTCGCCGCGCTGTGGCCGAGCAACGAATGCCGCACCGCCAACAAGGTGTGCCTCGACGTGCTGCGCGAGGCCGGCTACGAGATGTACATCAAACATCGCATGGGGCATGGGCTGGGCCTGGAGGGTCACGAGCCGCCATGGATCGAAGACGGCGACGACACGCCGCTGCGGGCCGGGATGGTCGTATCGGCCGAGCCGGGATTATACGTGCCGGGCTTCGGCGGGTATCGCGTCAGCGACACCGTCCTGGTCACGCGCGACGGGCCGGAGTCGCTCACGCAGTATCCGCGCGACCTCCAATCGATGATCCTCGAAGTCAGGCCGCCCAAGCCGGGTGAGCCGAAACCGCCTTCGACCAAGCGTAAACCGCGCAGCCAGCCGGTTCGCCGCTGAGCCGCACGCCATTCGCCAACCTCACCTTTTCCCCTCCCTCATGGGTTGGGAATAGGTGAGGTTCGCATTTAAGGTGACTACGGTACCTTTTTATCGCGATCTTGAATGTGCTATAATTGTTCACTAAAGGAAAATTTGCATGCTCAAGAACCTGTTCGGCAGGGTTGTTGGCGATCCGAATGACAGGGAACTCGCCCGCCTTCAGCCTCTCGTCGACCAAATCAACGCGCTTGAATCCGATCTCGAACGGCTGTCTGACGCCGATCTGCGCGCCGTGATGGAAGAGTCCCGCGCGCGTATTGCCGCGGACACGGCCGATCTCAAGGCCCGACTCGACGCCGCGCGCGCCGGCGCGCTGGCCGAAGACGATCCCGACGCCCGCCGGCGGCTCGACCTCGACGTGAAGAAACTCGAAGACGAGCTGTTCAAGGCCGAGCAGGCGCTGCTGGACGAATATCTGCCGCGCGCCTTTGCTGCGGTCCGCGAAGCCAGCAAGCGCATGATTGGCCTGCGTCACTTCGACGTGCAGTTGCTCGGCGGCATGGTCTTGCACAAGAACAAGATCGCCGAGATGAAGACCGGCGAAGGCAAGACGCTCGTCGCGACGCTGCCACTATACCTGAACGCGCTGCTGGGCCACGGCGCGCACCTGGTCACGCCCAACGATTACCTGTCCAAGTTCGGCGCGCAGTCGATGGGACCGATCTATCACGCCCTCGGCCTGAGCGTCGGCGTGATCCAGCACGATTCCGCCTTCCGCTTCGACCCCGAATTCAAGACCGAAGACGACCGTTTCGACAAACTGCGCCCGGCACCGCGCCGCGAAGCGTACACCGCCGACATCACCTACGGCACGAACAACGAGTTCGGCTTCGACTACCTGCGCGACA
>JBOGUH010000073.1:0-3718 GCA_050695975.1 Anaerolineae bacterium | reverse complement strand
GTGAAACGCTGATCACCCGCCCGGAGGTCGATGGGATCACTTTCACCGGATCGTACGACGTCGGCATGCACATTCTGAAGACGTTCGCCGTCGGCGGTCGCTATCCGCGTCCGTGCATCGCCGAGATGGGCGGCAAGAACCCGGCCATCGTCAGCCGGAACGCCGACCTGGATCGTGCTGCGATCGGCATCATGCGCTCGGCCTTCGGCCTGCAGGGCCAGAAGTGCTCGGCCTGCTCGCGCATCTATGTCGAAAAGCCGGTGGCCGATCAGTTCAAACAAAGGCTTCTGGAGTTCACCAGCCGGATCGCGATCGGTGACCCGACCGAACGGGCAAACTGGCTAGGCCCGGTCATCAACGCCAACGCGTATCGCCAGTACAGCGAGTTCAGCGAAGAGCTGTCGCAGGGGGGCGCCATCCTCACCGGCGGCAAGCAGCTGATCGAAGGCGAGCTGGGCAAGGGCTACTTCTGCGCGCCGACGATCGCCGAAGTGCCGCTGGAGCATCGGCTGTGGAAGCACGAAATGTTCCTGCCGATCGCGACCGTCGCCGAGGTCGATTCGCTCGACGAAGCGATGCGGCTGGCCAACGACGTGGACTACGGCCTGACGGCAGGCTTCTACGGCAGCAAAAAGGAACTGGGTTGGTTTTTCAACAACATCCAGGCCGGTGTGACCTACGCCAATCGGCCGCAGGGCGCGACCACCGGCGCCTGGCCAGGCTTCCAACCGTTCGGCGGATGGAAGGGATCGGGCAGCACCGGCAAAGCCGGTGGCTCGCTGTACTACGTGCCGCAGTACATGCATGAGCAGTCGCAGACGGTGATTGAGTAATCCTCACTCACCCCCCAACCCCGCCCTCTCCCATCAAAATGGGAGAGGGCGGGGGAGTGGAGCACGAACATGCCCGGCGACCCCGAAGGTATCATCATCCAGAGCTCAGGCAAGAATCTGCTGGGGGCGTTGTATCGCGGATCGGGTGACGGCCCGCTCCCGACGGCGATCGTTCTACACGGCATGCCCGGCATCGAGAAGAACACCGACATCGCCTATGCCCTGCGCGACGCCGGCTGGAATGCGCTGATTTTCCACTACCGCGGATCGTGGGGCAGCGAGGGCGAGTACACACTCGCAGGCGTCCCTGACGATGTCCAGGCGGCAATCGACGCGCTCATCTCCGGTCCGTACCCCGTCGATGCGAAACGCCTGGCGCTGGTCGGCCACAGCCTGGGCGGCTGGGCGGCAGTCGTGTGCGCCTCGCGCGACCCGCGCGTGAGAGCAGCCGTGACGATCGGCGGGATCAGCAACATGCGAACCTGGCATCTGTCCGAAGAAGACGCGGTGGACTACGCGCGCTTCCTGAACGGCACGAGCGGCGCGGAGATCCTATCGCAGATTCGCGCACTGGGCAAGACGCGCAACCCGGTCGACGTCATCGGCGACCTCGGGCCGACGTCTGTGCTGATCCTTCACGGGGATGCCGACGAGGTCGCGCCGATCGATCAGGCGCGTGCCTTGCGCCAGGCTTCGAGTGGCTTGGACGATCTGATGATCATCGAGGGCGCGGATCACGCTTTCAGCCGCCATCGCCGGCAGATGGTCGAGACCGTGGTCGCCTGGCTGATCCGCACGCTGTAGCAACGTCATCTGATCCACCAAGGACACGAAGGAACACGAAGAGGGATAACCCCAAGTGTTTCTTCGTTTCCTTTTACCAACAGAGCAGACTTTTACCCGCAAGGGAATCACATATCATCATGACACCGGACGGCAAAGCCATCCTCTATCGAGTCGTGCCGGACGGGTTCTACCTGGCCTGCGGGTTCAGCGGCACCGGATCAAGAAAGCGCCGGCGGTGGGCCTGTGCCTGAGCGAGTGGATCACGGAAGGCCGGCCACGCACGGTCGATCTGCGGCCGTTTCGCTTGAGCCGATGGGCCGAAGGGCAGTCCCTCGTCGGCGAGCATGAGTACGGCGCGGGCGGCGGTCATTTCTGGCAGTCGGACGAGGAGCGGAAATGAGAACGAACTGGATTCTGGTTAGCCTCCTGTTGATCGCATCGATCGGTAGCTGCGCCCGCCCCAACCCGATCGACACCAGCAGCCCGGTCGATTTTCAGCATCGGTCCACCGTGTTCACGATGCAGGTGCCCAGCAATTGGACGCAGCTCCAGGATCAGGTCGAAACGGAAGCCCTCGGTATCTTCACCGATCCGACCGGCCAGGCGTCGATCATCGCTTACGTCGGCCTGCTGGATCGGCGGCTGGATGACGAAGAAGGCTTGAAGATTGCCGGCGACCTGGCGTCGACGCTGCTGAGCAACCCAGACGATTATCAGGTAATCGATCGACAACACCAGCCCGACGGGGTATTCGAGGTGACGTTCGCCTTCAAGCGCGGCGAGCTGAAGCACTCCGGCCGAGCGACGTTTCACGATACCGATCTGGCGCTGTCGGGGGTGATCGTGAGCGGTCCGGAGCAGGGCTGGGCCGACCTCCAGAATGCGCTGGCGCCGTACGTCGATTCGTTCGAGATCGATCCGATCGTTCTGCAGGCGTCGTATTTCGCGCCGCTCGAAGACACCTACTACATTTTGGTCGTCCCAGCCGACTGGTCGAACCGGAGAGGCGCCGACGGCATCGAAGTGCAGTCGCGCAATCGGCGCATGTCGATCCTGCTCGTGCAGCACGACCTGGGCCAGTCGATCGAGGCGGCGGCGCTGGCCGACCAGGCCGCCGCGTCGCTGCGCCGATCGTTCAGGGTGACGGCAAAGGTGGTGGGCAGCGAGCCGTTGGACGACGGGCGGCTGAAGGTTACACTCGATCAAGGCGACCGGCGCATCGTCGGTTATATCGAGCAGTTCGACACGGTCTTCGTCGGGCTGTTCTTCCAAGTGCCGGCCGATCGGGTCGAGGACTATCAGCCCTTCATCGATTTCGTGTATTCGACGTACATCAGTGGGCTGCCGTAGAGAGTTGGAGGTTGGAGTTGATCTTATCTGTGAGGGTTGACGATGTCTAAAGTGATGTCGCTGAGCGAGGCGATTGCGCGATTCGTCCACGATGGCAACAGCGTGTACGCGGCGGGGTTCACGCATCTAATCCCGTTCGCGGCGGGCCACGAGATCATCCGCCAGCGCAAGAAGGGTCTGATCCTGGCCCGCGCCACACCAGATTTGATTTACGATCAGCTGGTGGCCGCCGGGTGCGCCGCTAAAGTGATCTTCTCATACAGCGGCAACCCGGGCGTGGGCTCGCTGCGCGTGATTCGACAAGAGATAGAAGAGGGGCGCCTGGCGTACGAGGAGTACTCGCACTTCGCGATGATCGCGCGGCTGACCGCCGGCGCGTCAGGGCTGCCGTTCTTGCCGATGCGATCGACCGGGTCGGAAGACCTGGCCCGCGCCAACCCGCAGTATCGCACGGTGACGTGCCCTTACACCGGCGTCGATCTGGTGACCGTGCCGACGCTAAATCCCGACGTGGCGATCATCCATGCGCAGCGGGCCGATCGCCGCGGCAACGCGCAGTTCTGGGGGATCATCGGCGAGCAGAAAGAAGCCGCCTT
This sequence comes from Anaerolineae bacterium, assembly GCA_050695975.1. Classification (GTDB taxonomy): domain Bacteria; phylum Chloroflexota; class Anaerolineae; order Fen-1058; family Fen-1058; genus DASSFZ01. The sequence continues at coordinate 153 of JBOGUH010000073.1, read as the reverse complement.
CGCCAGCCAAAAGGTGATCCTGACGGTGGAAGAGATCGTGGACGAGGCGGTGATTCGATCCGATCCCAACCGCACGCTGATCCCCGACTTCATCGTCAGCGCGGTGTGCGAGTCGCCGTTCGCGGCGCATCCGTCTTATACGCAGGGCTACTA
>JBOGUH010000072.1:0-5704 GCA_050695975.1 Anaerolineae bacterium | reverse complement strand
GCGCAGCGGCCTGGGCGCGCAGGCGTTCAGCGTCGAGATGCTTGCGGCGTTCGGCGACGACCGTCAGCCGCGCGAGCGCGGCCTGGCTGGTGGGCTGCAATTCGAGCGCGCGCTGAAAGGCGTGTTCCGCTTCGTTCAGGCGATCGTGTTTGAAATCGAGGTCGCCGTGCGCCAACCAGGCGCGGGCCAGCCCGGCGAAGGTTTCCACATCACCGCCGACCACTTCGATCAACGTCGTCAGCGCGGCGATCGCGGCATCGGGCTGCTCGGCCTGTAGGAGTGCATCGGCGTGCGCGAAGAAGGCCGACTTGATAAGGGTGAGCACTCGTGCGGGATCGCTCGTGTCGGCGGCGACCTGCAACGCTTGTTTGAACGCCGACGCGGCGTCCGTGTACTGCCCAGCGCTCAGGCCGACTGCGCCGCGCTGCGCCCAGACGTCGACGAGCCATCCGTCGCTCTCGTGATCGCGCAGCATCAAGTCGCTGCGCAGGCGAGCAATCGTGGCGGCAGCGGCGTCCCAGTTGCCGGCGGCGCGCTGGGCCTGGCTGTACTTGGCAAATCTCGATTTGATCGGCCGGGCCAGCGTTTGCGGCTGGGCGGCAACGAGGAGCGCCTTACGGAAGGCGGCGACGGCATCGTCGAGACGCCCGGCGGTGAGGTGATCGTCGCCCCAGCCCACATAGATTTCGGGCAGGCGCTGCCGCGCGACGTCGGCGCCAGGCAACAGTTCGAGCGCCCCTTCGTAGTCGGCGACTGCGGCGACCAGATCGCCCTGCGATTCGAGCACGCCGGCGCGCTGAAGCAGGGCCTGGGCCAGGCCGGCGCTGGTCAATTGGGGATCGAGACGGTAGGCCTGCGCGTACTCACCGATCGCGTCCGATAGCTCGCCGGTTTGGTGCAGCGCGGAGGCGAGCAGGAGCCGGGCCTGGACGTGGTGCGGATTCGCGTCGAGCGCGCGCCGACATTCTTCCATCGTGGTAAGATGATCGCCGGCCGAATGAGCGCGTAAGGCCATTTCGTAATAGCCGTGAGCGCGCCACCTGGATCGCGTATCGGCCAGCCACGTTTGCAGCTGATCGTCGTCGGGCAGGTGGTCGGCCAGCAGCGACAAGCTCTTGAACGCCGTATCCCGCGCGCCGCGCGCCTCCGCAGCCTCGCTGAAGCGGCTGACGATGCGCTTGATGCGCGTCTGCAGCGACGTGTCCTCGGGCGAGACAGCCAGCGCACGGGCGAAGGCGGCAATGGCGGCGGTGTAGTCGCCGCCGGGCAGCTGCGCTTCGCCGCGCTGAATCCAGATCGCGATCAACCGGTTCTGCGCTTCGTCGTCGCTGGGCGCCAGGCGCAGCACGTGTTCGAACTCGCCGACGGCGGCATCGAGGTCCGCGCGGTTCTGATAGGTCACGCCTTGCGCCAGCCGTGCGCTGACCAACCCGTCGCGCGCGCTGGACTGATCGAGTTGATATGCCTTCTCGTATTCGGTGATGGCGGCCGGCAGGTCGTTCGATTCCTGAAGCGATTGAGCCAGTCCGAGCCGCGCGCCGAAGTGGTGCGGATTGGCGGCGAGCGCGCGGCGGTAATCTTCGATGGCGAGCGCCAGGTCGCCGGCCAGGTGCGCGTCGCGTGCGTTGTTGAAGTAGCGCGTGGCGCGCTGGCTGATCAGATCGATGTCGTGCTGGGCGCGATCGATCGGATGCTCGCGCGCGATCCAGTGCCGGACGAGATCGACGACGAAGCGATAACTGTCGCCGTCGCGCGCCACGATTTCCCATTCGAGCAGGTGCTGCCGCGCGCTGGTGAGCTCGACGCCGAGCAAGCGAACGCGATGGCGATTGAGCGCTTGCAACAGCTCCTCTTCGCTGGCGGCCGGACGGGATTTGCCATTCGACCCGGCTGCGCTGCCAATTCCACCCGATTTCGACTGCCCTGAACGCAACGCCTCCGCCAGCGCCGACAACATGATGCGCTCGGCGCGCGGCAGGCCTTCCCAGAACCAGTCGAGGCCGCCGGCGCCGATCTCCAGCGCTTCGTCCAGGCAGGTGGCTACATCCTCGGCTGCAGCGGTGCTCCGGCCGGCATCGACCAGGCGTTTGTACATCACGTGGCACACGAGCTGCGTCAAGTAGGGATGGCCGGCGGTCAGATCGAGGATCACGTCGATGGCTTCGGGCGAGTAGTCGAGCGCGCCGGCCGCCGGCTGCGCAATCAGTTCGACGGCCTCGTGCCGCTGCAGCAGGGACAGCCGGCGGAAGGCAGCCTGCTTGAACAGGGCGCGGTAGTGGATCGGGAGTTCGTCGATGCGGCGACCGATGACGAAAATACAGGCCAGGCGCGGATCGTGCGCGATCAGGTTTTGCAGGTAGCCGAACAGATGGTTGCTGGCGAGGTCGTCGGACGACGACGGCTCGTCGCCGAGCACGTCGAATTCGTCAAAGAGGATCAGCAGGCGCTTGGTCGCCAAAACCGCGTAGACCTCGGGCAGGAAGGTTTCGCGGAACCCGTCGCGGTTGGATGCGAATGTGGAGGGATCGGGCGCCGGCAGTTTGAGCGATCGGGCGATGGCCACCGACAGGTCGTTCAGCAGGGTGGGCAGATCGTGCTGGCCCTTGCCCTGCAGGTCGAACAGCGTGGCGTGGAAGTCGTCCCCCATCCGCGCGACAAGTTGATGCAGCAGTGAGGTCTTGCCGATGCGCCGCTGGCCGTACAGAACGATCACGTTCTGGGTCGGAATCCTGAACGTGTCGTGCACGAACTGGAAGACATCTTCGCGGCCGTAGAAACCTTGCCCGCTGGCGAGCGGTGCGCCGACGACGTAGGGGTTTGCGAGGCGCGTGTTCATGGACTCCCACATTATAGCATTCGCCGTTTCCGGTTTGCGTTTCGTTATAGTTACAATTACGAAATTTTGACGTGACGAGGGGCGCGTATCGCTTATCGCCTATCGCATATTTGGCCGGGATTCGCAATTTTAGCCAACCCAAAACCCCATAGCCGTACGTCACCACCCCATGCCGCGCATCCCCTGCGCGGCTGTCGAACGGAAGGCCCAAAGGCACTGTGGCCGAGCAGGGAAAAAGAAACGAAAAGGGATAGGGACGCGCGAGAGCGCATCAACCTATCCCTTTAGCGATTTTGTTCCTTGAGGTGCCTGCCGTTCGAACGGCTTTTGGCGTTTACCCATCCCGCTTGTCTTGGTCTTCCGTTCTCTACGGAAGATGCTCCAAATCGTTCAAGTCCTTAAATCTGCCGCTGGCTTTCTTGTTGGCTTTCAGATGCCGCAGGCTGATGAAGTTCACTTCAACATCCTCGAACGTGTCGCTTACCCGTTCCGCATAGCACTCTTCAAAACTCACTCCTGAAATCGTGGTTCAGCAAGTATTCAACCTGGTATAAGTTCAGCAACTTCAAAAACCCTCTGAAGTCGGGCGGAAGACGGATCGTATCCATAAATCGTTTGTCGCATTAATTCGATGGCTTGCAAGCGTTCAGCGCGTGTTCTGGAAAGCCAATATGCCTTCTCGTCCGACTCGTCGAAAAGCGATGCCACTGAAAAGGCAGTCTTATCCATCTCCGGTAAAAAATCCGTTGTGCTCATAACCTATCTCTCTGGCGCCTTGTTCCGCAAGGGGGCCTGCCGTTGTTGGCTTGGCTTGGCGCTTGGTCCAGGCCTGACGCCCTGCTGGGTCAGCTGGAACCCTAGCTGTCCTTTGGTTGCTGAGGCATTGTAGCGGCGTTACGGCGCACGTCAAACTGTTGATTCGGTTTCTGCAGCCGTGGCCGACGCTCGCCACTCACTATAGGCCAGCGTCCACACGCTCGACGTGAATACGGCCACGAGCGAGCCGATGATCAATCCAACTAATATCAGGATGAGCGCCGCCGGGCCGGCAATGTTGGTGGTGAACGTGAACACGTTGATTCCGGATCGCAGTTGGTCGAGGCTCGGAATGACGCTTACGAAGAGGATGGGTAGGAGCGCGCAGACGAATACAATACCGGCCAGGATCGCGAGCACGAAGAAGATCAACGCAATCGAGAAGTAGTCAGCGAACTTGCTCCACAACAATCTCCAGCCGTGCGCGATCGCCGGCCAGACCGGCATCTCTTCCAACACGACGGCCCGTTCCGCACCGATACTCACCGCCGAGACCAATAAACCGATCACAAACGCCAGGCCTCCCAGCGCAGTGACCGCCCCCAATTCGCCCAGGCCGAATGATATGTCGTCGGATTCGGTCAGCAGGCTAGAGAAAGCCGAGAAGAACGATTGGGCGGCCAGAATGCCGATGATCAACAGCGGCAGCGCCAGCAGGAACCGCGTCAGCAGCAGTGGCAGAAATCGGCGCGCGCCGGCCTGCACCCCATCGCCCACGCTGACTGGCTGGCCCGCTGCGATTGCGTTGACCATGCTGATCAAGGCCGCCTGGGCAAACGTTGCCAGCACAAAGGTGACGACGCCGATCGCCAGCCCGATGCCGATCAACGTCGTGAAGTCGCTTGCGCTCAATATGGAACGCAGCAGTTCGCGCGCGCCCAGCGGCAGGTCGGTCATCGGCCGCACTTCGCCCACACGGAGATTAAAGCTGAAGCCTCCGCCGAGCGCGGCCAGCAGGCCGAAGACCCATAGCGTTTTGTTCTGCCACAAAATCGACCACGATCGTCTGAAGAGCGCCCAGTGGTTCATTCGTTATGCTCCTGGCTGGTGCGGATTCGTGAGAATGATAGCACAGCGCAAAGGAAAACGGCAAAGGGTGCGGATTAGTCGAGTCTACACAGCCAACGTGGCGCCACGACGAACCGTTGCGCGATGTGGGGCTGATAGCTTCAAGTGATTTGTTGTATCATCGCGACTCCTGAATCGTCCACTGTACACCATCAAAGACGAGCTCGACCGCATCAGTGTTAGTGACAATCAAGGCGATACCCTCCAGCGCAAACTCTGCGTCGAGCGATTTCTGCGCCACGACGATCTGCGGCCGGATCGACTGGATCTCTTCTGCGCCCTCGCCCGAAGCTTGATTCAGGATAATGACATCAACGCGCGATCCAGGATTCGGCGTTCCGACCCCGATCGATGTGTTGCCGACCGTGATGTGCGCCCATCCGCCCTCATCCAACGTCACCGCGACGCCTTCCTCAATCCCGATGCTCGATCCCGCCTCAATCACCTCGATCGACTTCATCGCAATCGCATCCAACCACTCGCGACTCACACGGTTGTCCGGTACATCGACTGACACAATCTGCTCGACGTGATACCGATCGATCACGGCCAGCAGCCCATTGAGCGAGCGCGCATCGCCGCGCGGGACGACGACCAGATCAATGTCGCGATCCCAGAACGGCATCCGCGCGCCGAGCGCCGCCAAAAGCGCCGACGGACTATTCGATCCGTCGATCAGAATCTGCCGGCCGGCCGGCGTCTGCACCAAGACCGGCATCCCGTCCACGTTCAAAACGTGAACGTGCAGGTTGCCATCCGGTCGCCACGACAAGGCGACCGCGCCCAGCAGCGCGATCATGCCGAGCGCGGGCAGCGCCAAACGAGCGGAGGCTCTCGCGCGCACGAGTTCCTTGAGTTCCCTCCGCTGCGCTATGCCCCGAGAAAACCAGAACGTCACTGCGGTCAACAGCCCGGCATAAGCCACGCCCCACAGCGGATCGACGTAGCCCAACTCGATCGCCACACCGGGCACGAGCGCGAACA
>JBOGUH010000071.1:0-5972 GCA_050695975.1 Anaerolineae bacterium | reverse complement strand
GACCCGTCGCCAGCTTAGAGAAGATCAGGTCGCCGTTCAGCGTGACCTCGAAGCGACCGCCGCTCGACGGGATCAGTTCCAGCGACTCGATGTCCGATTCAAAATCCTTCAGCAGATCCGCCGTGAGACTCACGGCGCGCGGCGTATAGTGTCAAACCGCGCAATACTCGATGGTGATCGTGAGCATCTCTGGCCTCCCAATCCTTTCACGCACGTATCATTACTGGATCGGATTCTATACGAATCACGCCGACTTGCCAACTTCGGATCGACCACCATCGTCTCCGAGTCTTTCACCTGCTAACCACCTCGATCGACTGCACCGTGTTGTCGACGCTGTTCGCCACCCACAGCCGTGTTCCGTCAAACGCGAGCGCCTGGGGAAATGCGCTGACGGGAATCGGCGTGCTCACCTCGCCCGTCGCCGGGTCGATGGACTGCACCGTATGATCACCCCAATTCGCGACCCACAGCCGCGCGCGAAGCGTGTCGAAGGCCAGAGCGGATGGAAACGCGCCAACCGGGATTGGCGCGCTGACTTCACCTGTCGCCGGGTCGATGGACTGCAGTGTGCCGTCGTTCTTATTCGCCACCCATAAGCGTGCGCCATCGAAGGCCAGGGCAGACGGGAATGCGCCAACCCGAATTGGCTCGCTCACCGTGCCCGTCACCGGGTCGATCGACTGTACCGTGTTATCACCCCAATTCGCCACCCACAAGCGTGTCCCGTCAAAGGCCAGGGCCGATGGAAATGAGCCGACTGGAATCGGCGCGCTCACCTCGCCGGTCGTCAGCCAGACCGCCTGGACGCTATTGTCATCGCGATTTGCAACCCAGAGCCGTGATCCGTCGACGGCGAGCGCCTGCGGCGTTGTGCCAACGGGTACGGGTGGACTGGCTTTGCCTGTACTCGGGTCGATCGACTGCACCGCGCTGTCCAGGGAATTCGCCACCCACAGCCATGTCCCATCGAAGGCCAGGGCACCTGGAGACCTGCCAACGTGAGTCGGCGGGCTGACCTCCCGTCTCGCTGGGTTAATCGACTGCAGCGTGTTGTCGTCGGCATTCGCCACCCACAAGTGTACGCCGTCAAAGACGAGCGCACGAGGATTTGTGCCGACGGGAAATGGCTTGCTCATGCGACCCAATGTCGGGTCGAGTGGCTGCACCGTGCTGTCAAAGGTATTCGCCACCCACAGCCGTGACCCGTCGAAGGCCAGCGCGGCCGGCAGTGTGCCGACGGGGATCGGCAGGCTTACCTCACCGGTCTCCGGATCGATCGCCTGCACGCTGCGGTTGCCGAAATTGGTGACCCACAGCCGTGCGCCGTCGAAGGCAAAAGCCTGCGGGCGGTCGGCAACCGCAATCGGCCGGCCGGCTGCGCCCGTGAGCGGGTCGATCGACTGAACGGTGTTGTCCAAAAAGTTCGCGACCCACAGCCGCGCCCCGTCGAACGCCAGCGCGATAGGAAATTCTCCGACGGGGATCGGCGGGCTTACCACGCCTGTCGCCGGGTCAATCGATTTAAGTGTGTCTTTGGCAACATCCGAGACCCATAGCCGCGCTCCGTCGAACACGAGTGCGCGTGGAATCCCGTCGACGGGAATCAGCTGGCCGACTTCGCCCGTCGCCGGGTGGATCGACTGCACTGCGTTGGCATTACTGTTCGCCACCCACAGCTGCGCCCCGTCGAACGCCAGCGCGGAAGGATAGGAAAAAGTGTAAGGATATTCCCCGACGAGAATCGGTGAGTTCACCTCGCCTGTCGCCACCTGAATGGACTGGACGGTGTTGTCGTCTCGGTTCGCCACCCACAGCCGCGCGCGAAGCGCGTCGAAGGCCAGGGCGCGCGGATTTGCGCCGACGGGAATCGGCCGGCCCACCTCGCCGGTCGCCGGGTCGATCGACTGCACCGTGTTGGCATTGCTGTTCGCCACCCACAGACGTATCCCGTCGAAAGCGAGGGCCACCGGCCCGGAGCCGACGACGGCAATCCGAATCGGATCGGAGGCCGTCTGAAGCCGATTATCTCCCGCGCTCGTCGGGCGCGCGCTGGCATCGCTTGCCGCGGCCTGCGCCGTAGCCTGCGCTTGCAGGCTCTGACCGGCGTCACTGACTATCGTCGGCGGAGGCTGCTGGGCTTGGCTGTCTTGCGCTTCGGGCGTTCCTGGGGCCTGCCCACACAACCCGCACAACATGGCGGCCACGGACAACAGGATCAGCGCCATCCCGATGGCCACTTTGGAGATCGGCCGCCTCTTGACTTCTTCCACGCTGCTGCTGGATTCCAGATCGTCCATGCTGCGGACTCAAGAAGGGATTGGGTCTATTCTAGGCCAATACGACGACAGGTCAAAAGGTCAAAACTCTCGCTTGACAAAGGCTACCAGCCGTAATAGAATCACGCTAACAGTCCCCCGCAAGGGGAAGATTCCCAACCTGCAACAATGTCCATAAAATTTGTCCATGCTTGACGTGCGTCGGGACAACGACAAGGAGGTGGTTGATTCCTCACTTTGTCTATAGTCGCATAGGCAGCGGACGAGAGTTCGGGCTGGAACCCCGCGCGCATCGCGCACTCGTCGCTCGCAACGGTCCTACTTGACTTCGCTTTCAACACTTTCAGGAGGAGAGAGAGATCATGAAGCACATTAAGCTAATCAGTTCACTGCTCGTTATCACCGCCGTTGTGTTAGCCGCCTGTCAGCCAGCGGCTCCCGCGTTCACCCCGCCGGCCGATCCGCTCGGCCTCGTGACAATTCCGCCGGGCGAGCCGATCCATGTCGCCTACTGGGGCGTGCTCTCCGGCGCGGACGCCACGCTGGGCACGGATTCCCAGCGCGGCGTCGAACTCGCGATCGACGACCGGGGTGGCAAGGTGCTTGAGCGTGACGTCCGGCTGACCACCGAGGACGGTCTGTGCACGCCTGAGGGCGGCGCGACGGCGGCGCAGAAGCTGGCCGCCGACACCACGCTGGTAGGGCTAATCGGCTCGTCCTGCTCCGACGAGACCGTCGGCGGTATCAAGACGATCACCGATGCCGGCCTGACTACCATTTCGCCCTCGAACACCCGCCCGGCTCTCACCGACCCCAGCCGCGACGCGACCTTTGCCGGCTACCTGCGCACGGCGCACAGCGACGCGTTCCAGGGCAAGGCGGTGGCCGAGTTCGTCTTCAATGAGTTGCAGCTGAAGACGGTGGCGACCATCCACGACGGCAGCGCCTACGCCGAGGCGCTGCAGCAGGTGATGGTTGACAACTTCAAGCAGCTGGGCGGCACGGTCACCGTTCAAGAGGCCGTCTCGAAAGGCCAGACCGACATGAAGCCGGTTCTGACGGCTATCGCCGCGACCAAGCCGGAGGTGATTTACTACCCGATCTTCATCGCCGAGGGTGGCTTCATCACCGCGCAGGCGAAGGAAGTGCCCGGCCTGGAGGAGACGATCTTGATCGGCTCGGACGGCATGTTCTCGCCCGACTTCATCACGGCGGCCGGCCCGGCGGCGGAGAATATGTACCTCTCCAGCCCTGACTTCACCGCCTTCCAGGCGGGCTACCAGGACTTCCTCACGAAGCACACGGCAAAGTACGGCGAAAACCCGCTGAGCATCTTCCACGCGCATGCGTACGACGCGACGAATATCCTCTTCGCCGTGCTCGAGAAGGTCGCCGTGACCGGCCCGGATGGCACGATCTACGTCCCGAAGCAGGCGCTGCGCGACGGGATCTATGCCACGAAGGACCACCAGGGCCTGACCGGCACGCTGAGCTGCGGCCAGTACGGTGACTGCGGCGCGCCGATCATCGCGGTGTACCAGGTGACCGCCCGCGAGACCGGTGGCGAGTGGCCGCCCGAGGCGCCCATCTGGCCGTAGAAGTAAACCTATCGCGGGAATTCAGTTTGTTCGCGGGGATGAGCCGGGAAGTGAGCAGTTGACCGGCTCATCCTCCATCCAGTACAGGAGAGGCCGCATGTATGCGAGTATGGTCGATAGGCTGACGGACTTATCCATTTCTGTCTTTTTGTGGGCGTTTCGCATCGCGGTCGTCCTGGTGGTGGGGGTGGGATCAGCTCTCACCCTGGCCAGCGGCAAATTCACAGGCGCGCAATGGCTTGATCTCACTATCGATGGCATCGCGCAGGGCAGCATTTACGCGCTGATTGCACTAGGTTACACAATGGTCTACGGCATCCTGCGCATGATCAACTTCGCCCACGGCGAAATCTTCATGGGCGGAGCCTTTGGCGGCTATTTTGCCGCTCAGATCCTCGCTCAATCCGGCTTTTTGAATCAAAGCCCGATCACCAGCATCCTCTCCGTGCTGGTGATCATCCTGGTGGCGATGGCCGTTTCCACTGCAATCGCGCTGCTCGTCGAGCGCATTGCCTACCGACCGCTGCGCACTGCGCCGCGCCTGGTGCCACTGATCAGCGCCATCGGCGCGTCGTTCTTCCTGCAGTACACCTTCCGTGGCTTCTTCGGCCCCGGCATTTACGCCTACCCGACTGTCGAGGTGCTTGACCAAAATGTGCCGATCCCGGGCATCCCGATGAAGTGGGTGGACGTGCTGGTGATCGGGGCGGCCGTCGCCATGATGGCGGGGCTGTACGCCATCGTCCAGCGCACGAAGATCGGCAAGGCGATGCGGGCCGTCTCGGAGGATAAGGACACCGCGGCGCTGATGGGCATCGACGTGAATCGCGTGATTGTGGCGACGTTTGCCATCGGCGCGGCGATGGCCGGCGCGGCCGGCGTCCTGTACGGGCTGACCTTCCGCCAGGTGTTCTTCTTCACCGGGTTCGTGCCGGGCATCAAGGCCTTCACCGCCGCCGTGCTGGGAGGAATCGGCAACGTCCCTGGCGCGATGCTCGGCGGATTGTTCCTGGGTCTGATCGAATCCGTCGGGCCGACGCTGTTCCTGGACGGACTGGACGTGCCCTCGCCGAATCAACTCAAAGACGTGATTGCCTTCACCATGCTGGTGCTGGTGCTGGTCTTCCGTCCCTCGGGCATCTTGGGCGAGCGCATCACCACCAAGAAGGCTTAGAAGACGAAGGTATAGGTGTTCAGATAATGTTTTTGACTCGTAGTGACGACTTTAGTCGTTATTGCTGGCTAAAACGACTAAAGTCATTACTACAAACTCAAAATGTTTTTCTGAACGTCTATAGTAACGACTCACTTGCCCCCGTAGCGAAGCGGAGTGGGGTCAGTCGTTACACAGGCGACTCAAGTCGCCACTACAAACCGCCATTACGGCTATTTGAAGATAGTTTCACAGCGACTGAATCAGCGAGAGGACAACCATGACCGAGAAGACTGGGCTCGAATGGAACGCGGTACTGCGTTTCGGGCTGCTGGGGGGCGTGGTCGCCGTGTATCTCTGTCTGGTCGGCGTCGTCCCGATTTTTAGCGAGCGCCCGCTGATCACCGAAGTCATTTCGCTGGGGCATACCATGCTGGTGCTGGCCGGGCTGGGCACCGGTTATCTGGCGGCGCGGCGCGCGCCGGGCGGCCAGGCGCAGGCGGTGTCGGCAGGCGCGCTGTCCGGGGCGATAGCCGGCGCTGTGCTCGCTCTGCTGGTAATCATCGGCGACATAGTGAACCTGCGAGCCGTCTTTTTGAACGCTTCGCCGCTGCTGTACAACCTGTTGACCTTCAATCTGGGAGTGGCAGGGTTCTGGGCGCCACCGATCGTGGGCGCCGTGCTTGGAGCGGTAGCCGGTTTGATCTACGTGCTGCCCCCGAAGATACGCCGCCCCCTGACCTGGGGGCTGGCCTCGCTGCTGGGGCTGGGGCTGTTCGCCGGGTTGCTGCGCACGCCGATGCTCACCGGCGGCCTGTCCGGTGTGGCCCGCTTTCTGTTCGGGCCTGAAGGCCTGACGCGGGCGGGGGCGTTGATCACGTTCGTATTGTTCGCCGGAACTGCGTTGGTGCAGCAGAGCGGCCCGTCGGTGCGCCAGCGCAT
>JBOGUH010000070.1:0-2290 GCA_050695975.1 Anaerolineae bacterium | reverse complement strand
TGCAAGCGTTTGTTGTCGATCCTGCCCTTTCGCGGTATCATCCGTTTGCGGCGGACAACGTTGTCCGCCGCTCCCCCGTCATGAAACCCGATCGCCGTCTCGAACTCATTCTGCTGGCTGTCATTTTGTTGGCGGCCGCCGCGTTGCGATTAGCTGCGCTCGATCGCATCCCGCCCGGCCTCACGCACGACGAAGCCGGCCACGGCCACGATGCGATTGCCATTCTGAACGGCGCGCGCCCGATCTACCTGACAGTCGGCTACGGGCGCGAGCCGCTGTATGATTACCTCACTTCGGCGGCGATGGCGCTCCTCGGCCCGACGGCGCTCACACTGCGACTGACCTCCGCCTTCGCCGGCATCCTGCTGATCCCGATCGTCTACCTGCTCGTCCGACGCCTGTTCGGCGCACCGGCTGCCCTCGCCGCTGCCGCGTTGATCGCCGTGTCTTTCTGGCCGATCGCCGTCAGCCGACAGGCCCTGCGCTCGACGCTGCTGCCCACGCTCTTCACGGGCGCGATCCTTGCGTTTTGGACGATGCGGTTTTCATCCATTGCCACAGGTCTCTTCGCGCTACTCAGCGCCGCAACCCTGTATACCTACATCCCCGCGCGCATCCTATGGATCACCTTTGTTCTTTTCCTGGCTTATCTCGCGGTCTTTCACCGCTCCGATTTCAAGCGCCTCGCTGGTCCGACCCTCATCGGTCTGGCGATCGCCGGATTGCTGGCCTGGCCGATGTTCGATTACCTCCGCACGCATCCCAATGCGGAAGCTCGCCTGTCGATGCTCGACGCGCCGCTCCAAGCGCTGCGGAGCGGCGACCTATCTGTCATTTTGAATGAAGCGGCCGCTGCCATCGCCGCCTGGTTCGTCCCGGGCCGTGGCGATGACTTCCTGGCCTACACGATTCGTGGCCGACCCGTTTTCGATCCGATCGTCTTCGGGCTATTTCTGCTCGGCTTCGGAGTGTGCGTGTGGAATATCCGCAAGCCGCAGTACGCGTTTCTGCTGATCTGGTTCGGCGTCGGCGTGTCGCCGTCGCTGCTCACCGGCAACGACGCCAGCATGACCCGTTCGATCGGCGCGATGCCGGTCTTTTACATCCTGCCCGCGCTGGGATGTGTGGGAGGAGCGCGGGCTTTAGCCCGCATCCAGTCGGGCAGGCTTAAGCCTGCACTCCAGCGGGCGGCCGGGCCGGCCTTTGTTGCGCTCCTCGCCTTCACCGGCCTCAGCACCGCCAATGACTACTTCAACGCCTGGGGCCAGTCGCCCGATGTGCGCGCGGCTTATCAGCAAACGATCACGGCAATTGCTGGGACGATGCGCGACACGCCCGGCGAGGTCGTGATCTCCACGGTCTACCCCATCGCGCCGCACGATCCGTACGTGGCGCAAGTCACGCTTGCGCTCGATCGACCGCCCTTCCGCTGGTTCGATGCGCGCGCCGCGTTGATCTTCCCGGCGCAGAAGGCGACGCTCGTCATCCCTGCCTCGACCCCACCCGATCCGTACTGGCTCGACTTGATTGGCCGGCCGGTCGATCGCGTCTCGCTGCGGCCCGATGATCTCGATCCGTACTTTGACGTCTACCGGTGGGATGCCGAAGCAGCATCGACTCGCGCGCTTGAGCGTACCGCATCGCGGTCGCACAACTTCGGCGATGCCGTCGCGCTCGTCGGCGTCGATCTGCTCACGCCGCAGATCTATACGCTGGGCACGATTGAACTCGTGACATACTGGCGCGTGCTCGATCCGGATCGCGTCGGCCTGCCTGGCGGCCCGGCCGAAGTGACCGACGCCGTCCTGTTCACCCACGCCCTTGATTCGACCGGCGCGCTCGTCGGCCAGCAGGACTCGCTTGACGCGCCGTCGTGGTCGTGGCAGGCCGGCGATCTCGTTGCGCAGATTCACCGCTTCACGCTCGACGCGCCTCCCGCGCCGGGATGGCTATCGCTCGAAGTCGGGATCTACGACCGCGCATCGCGCGCGCGCCTGCCCCTGATCGTCGACGGGACTGAGTCGGGCAGCAGCGCCCTCATCGCGGCGGTCGGGGTGACGCCGTGAAGCGCGTCGAGTGGCTGCTGCTCGCGTTGATCGTCGCCGCGGGCATCTTCTTCCGACTCTATCGCCTCGACGCCATCCCGCCTGGCATGACGCACGACGAAGCCGACGTCGGGTATCACGCCGCAGCGGTATACGCCACCGGCGAGCGGCACATTGTCGATGCGCCGTATGGTTTCGTCCATCAACCGTTCGTGCAGTATTCCGGCGCGTTGTTCATGCGTCTC
>JBOGUH010000069.1:0-3088 GCA_050695975.1 Anaerolineae bacterium | reverse complement strand
GGTCATGACTTTCGGAAACGGAGAGGTTTCGATGGTGTCCATCGACGCGCCACCGCACCTGGCGGGCCGGATGGTGGGTCACATCATCGTGCCGGCCGAGATCCGAGTCGTCGCGATCACGCGTGAGGGTCAGGCGTTCATCCCCACCCGGGGCACCGAGTTCCGTAATGGCGACGTGATCCACTTTGTGGTTCTCGCCTCTTCGATGGAACGGCTGGAAACGATGTTGGGGATGGGCGAAACATAGACCAGCACTTCAAAAAAGATGACCGGCACTTTGGAAGTGCCGGTCATCTGGTTCGATCAATAAAACTCAACCCGGTTCCTTCTGCAATTGTTCAATAAGACTCACTAACTCCTCCCAGCTCTTCGTCCCCACGTGCAGCTCGCCGATATGGTTGTAGCGGATCACGCCGCGCTTGTCGATCAGGTACAGCGACGGCCAGTAGCGGTTGTTGAACGCGCGCCAGGTCGCGAAATCATTGTCGATGGCAACGGCGTACGGCACATCCAGTCTTACAATAGCATCCTTAACGTTGTTGATGTCTTTCTCGTGGTTGAACTCGGGTGAGTGCACGCCGATGACGACCAGGCCGCTGCCCTTGTACGTAGTGTGAAGTTCCCGCACCGCGGGAATCGTGCGCACGCAGTTGATTCAACCAAACGTCCAGAAGTCGATCAGCACCACTTTACCGCTGAGGTCGCCGGGGCTGAGCGGATCGCTATTGAGCCAGGTCTCATTTGTCAGGGTGGGCGCGAGAGGCCCGTCGGGTAATGGCACACTTGTCTCCTGTTCGGGCGCCGCAGTCGCATCCAGCGCTGGAGCCGATTGGACGTCCTCGGCTTTGGAGGCCGGCGAAGGAATGCTCGTCACAGGCGCACTCACCGAGCGAGGCGCACACGCGGCCAGCAGCATGCCCAGCGCGGTCAGCATCCAGTGTGATCGCTTCACAGCCTTTTCCTCCTTTCGTGCGGCGATTTTAGGCGATAAATCTTACGGCTCACTTACGCATGGTATAATTTCGCAACCTCGCACAGGTCTCGAAACCCTGGAACGCCCTTTAGGGTTCGCGAGATTGGGACGTGAGTTTGCTATGCCGGTTCAGATCGCGATCAACGATGTCGTTCGCATGCGCAAGCCCCATCCCTGCGGCAGCTATGAGTGGACCGTGGTGCGTCTGGGCGCGGACATCGGTCTCAAGTGTAACACCTGCGGCCGACGCGTGCTGCTGGAGCGCCGTGAGTTTGAGAAGCGGCTCAAGACATTCGTGAGACGGGCGGATTAGTGCGCCGGCAGACCCCAGCCGCTGCCGGAGCAGATGTGTCTGAATTTTCTCCCGTGACCGAGCGACCTGTTAAACTGGTCTTCCTGTTTGCGGATGTGGGTGGCGGGCATCGCGCCCCGGCCGAAGCCGTGCGCGAGGCGCTGCGCCGCACGATAGGTGATCGCGTCCAGGTGGAGCTGGTCGACGCGCTGGCCGACTACGCGCCGTTCCCCTACAATCGCGGCAGGCAGGCCTACACGCAGACGGCACGCTTCGCCCGACCGCTGCTGGGATTAGTCTTCCACGCGCTCGACACGGCTCCGCGCATCCGGCTAGGCGCGGGCCTCATGTGGCGGCCGATGCGCCGCGCCATGCGCGAACTGCTCGCCGATCACACCGCCGACCTATTCGTGTCGTTTCACCCCACGTACAGTTACCCGCTCACCTGGCTGCATATCCCAAGCGTCTTCGTGTTTACCGATCTCGTCGCTAACCACGCGCTGTGGTGCGCTCCTGGCGCGGAACGCTATCTCGTGCCGACTACAGTCGCCTGCGAGCGGGCGATCCACCGCGGCGCGCCCACCGATCGAGTCGAGGTCACCGGACTGCCCGTGCATCCGCGTTTTCTCGATCCGATTGAGCCACCGCACAACCTGCGCCAGAAACTGGGCCTCCCCTGCGACAAGCCGATTATCCTGCTCAGTGGCGGCGGCGAGGGGATGGGCCGGGTGTACGACATCGCCCACGCGTTGGGTGAAAGCGGGCTGGACGCGCAGCTCGTCGTGATCGCCGGACGCAACCAACTGCTGCGCGAGGAACTCGAAGCGGCCGACTGGCCGATGCTCACCCGGGTGCTCGGCTTCACGCGCAACATGTCGGACTGGATGGCGGCGGCCACGGTGCTGATCAGCAAATCCGGATCGAATACCATCGCCGAAGCGCTGGTGCGCGGCCTGCCGATGGTCTTGTTCGACTTCGTGCCCGGCCAGGAGGAAGGCAACCCCCAGTTCGTCATCCGAGCTGGAGCCGGCGCCTACTGCCCGCGCCCGGCGCAGGTCGTCAATACCCTGCGCGCCTGGTTGAGCGATCCGAAGCATCTGGAGGAGCTTGCGGTGAACGCGCGCGCGGTGTCTCGGCCGAACGCCGCGCTCAACGTGGCCCGCATCGTCTATCACATCGCCGAGGAACGAACCCGTGATCGATCCCACTGACGCCCGACGCTACTACCCCGAACACCGCGATCCCGCCCACGACTTCGATCACGTGCTGCGTGTGACGGCGATGGCCGAGCGTATCGCCCGCGCCGAAGGGGCCGACGTCGAGATCGTGCGCGCGGCGGCGCTGCTGCACGACGCAGGGCGCGGCGATCGGTCAGGACGCGATCACGCCAAAGTGGCCGCCGAGCGGGCGCGCGACATCCTCCAATCGCATCCGCCCGACAAAGTCGAAGCGGTTGCGCGCGCGATCCTGCAGCACCGCTTCCGGGCCGACCCCTCTCCCGACACGCTCGAAGCGCGCTGCCTGTTCGACGCCGACAAGCTCGATTCGATCGGCGCGATCGGCGTGGCGCGCGCTTTCGCCTACGCCGGCGTGATCGGTCAGCGCCTGTGGGACGAGGTCGCGCCCGACTACGCCGATCGGTTCGCGCGCGGCGCCGCCCGGCCCGGCGAGCATACCTCGCATCACGAGTACGTCGTCAAGTTGTCGCAACTGCGCGATCGATTAACCACGCCCACCGGACGCGCGATTGCAGGCGAGAGGCGCACGGTGATGGCAGCCTTTTACGAGCGGCTGGCCCGCGAGGCGCGGGGAGAGGTATGAGT
>JBOGUH010000068.1:0-6945 GCA_050695975.1 Anaerolineae bacterium | reverse complement strand
TGGATCGTCCGCACGATCGAAGAGCGCGCCGCTTCCGCCAAACGCAAGAGTGGCGATTCGGCAGCGGTCGAGATTAACGGCAGACGATCGCTCTTCAATGGCGCCAACCTGCGCACACCGCTGATCCTGCCCACGCTCATTTTGGTCGTCGTCTATATTATCGCCACCGTGCTGTCGGTGACGCCGTACGCCAGTCTGTTCGGTTCGTACCAGCGCCTGCAGGGCACGTACAGCACGTTTTCGTATATCGTCGTGTTCCTGATGATCGTGCAGGGCATGCGCCGTCGCCGCCAGCTCGACCGGCTGGTGACGGCGATCGTGATGACCAGCATGCCCATCGCGTTCTACGGGCTGCTGCAGCGCGGCGACGGATCCGCCACGCTCGATCCGCTGCCGTGGGGCGGCGACGTCACCTCGCGCGTGGCGGCCAACATGGGTAATGCCATCTTCATCGCCGCCTATCTGATCATGGCCTTCTTCCTCACCCTCGGCCGTGTCGTCGAGGCCTTCCGCGTCATCCTCACCGAGGAAGAATCGCGCTGGTCGGACATCCTTCGCGCGTCGGCTTACATCTTCGTCGGTGCGGTGCAGCTGATCGCGTTCTCGTTCGCCAACAGCCGCGGTCCGCTGCTGGGCTGGCTGCCCGGCATGTTCATCTTCGGGCTAGTCGGCCTGCTGATGCTGCGGGTGACCCTTCACAGCAAACAAATACCCATTGGAGGTGACCCCAGTCTTGTGGGAGGTGACTCCCGTCACCGACTATCGGCATCTGGAGATGCCTCCTACAACTCATCCAACCGGCTTAGGGAGATCGACGTCCTCAAGGCACTGGCTTTGTCCCTCACCAGCATCGGAGTCGCCGGCGCGGCGGGCCTGCTGGTCTACACCGGATTCCCCGGCACGCCTCAGGTCACGCTGGCCGCCGTCGCCGCGCTGATTGGTGGGCTGGTGCCGCTGCTCGTCGTCGCCGGGATTCAGCGGGCAGCCGCGCGCTGGCTGTGGAGTTCGTGGATCTTCTTCTCGATCGTCGGCGCGGCCGGTTTGTTCCTGGTCAACTTCTCCGATCATCCCCGAGCGGTCGAGCTGCGCCAGAGCGGCACGTTCGGATCTCTGGGCACGCTGTTTGAATCTGAGGGCGGCACCGGTAAAGTCCGCAACCTGATCTGGGAAGGCGCTGTCCAACTTGTCTTGCCACACGATCCGATCCTCTTCCCCGACGGCACACCGGATGCTAAAAACGGTCTGCCGCGGTGGCTGTTTGGCTATGGCCCTGAATCGATGTACGTCGCTTACAACCGCTTCTACCCGCCCGACCTGGCGCACTACGAGGCGCGCAACGCTTCGCCCGATCGATCGCACAACGAGACGTTGGATTCGTTCGTGATCACCGGGGTGATCGGGTTTCTCGCCGAGCAGTTCCTGTTCATCAGCGTATTCTTCTTCGCGCTGAAATTCATCGGCTGGGCGCCCAGTCGCAGAGCGGCCCTCACGTTTATCGGCATGATGGTGATCAGCGGTGCGGCTGGCGCGATCGGCCTGGGCGTCGTCAAGGGCGTGAACTTCATGGGCACCGGCTGGCCGGGTGGCGTGGCAGCCGGCCTCGTGCTGTACGTCATCACGTTCGCGTTGTTCCACTTCCAAATCTCGGCGCGCGTCTATGTCGTCATCGCCGCCGTGATGATCGCCATCGTCGATGTGGCTATCTTCGGCTCGACGTTCACGTCGGCTAACCGCGCCATCGAGTTAGCCACAGCAACCGGCGGTGGCATCGCTGCATTCGCTGGCCTGTATGCCCTCGGGCGCTGGGCGTTTGGCGAGACCGCCGGCCAGCCGATCGCGGTGAGCGGGCACGTCTTCCTGATCATCGCGCTATTCGGCGGGATACTGGCTCACTATCTGGAAATCAGCCTGGCCGGCATCGCCATCGCCGCTACACGCACGTACTTCTGGACGTTCGCCGGTCTGCTGGTGGTGACCGGGCTGAACTGGGTGCCGGCCGGCGACGCCGAAGCGGTATCGGCTGCCGATGCGCGACCCGCTCCTGTCCCTGCCCTGGTAAACAAGGCACCCTCAGCCAACGTACCACAACACAAGAAACGCAAAGCCGCCGCCCGACCCTCGTCGCGACCCGAACCGCAGCGATCGATCACCCGCTCTGCGCCGGACTGGATCGGCCCGACGATCGCCCTGGCGCTGATCGGCGCGCTGATCCTGAGCACGCTCGGCTACGAGTTCATCAACACGCCGCCGATCTCGGAAAACAATCCACCCGCGCAGGGCGCCAGCACACTGATCTGGAATTCGCTCACGCGCCTGCCCTACGATCGTGTCGAGGCGAATCGCCAGTCGCCGGGCACACTGTTGATGTTCGCGGTCGCCTGGATCTTCGGGGCAGTGATTTCACTCACCGAGCTGCGCCGGCGTGACATCATCCAGCCCAGCAATCAGCTGAAGGCCGCGCTGCTGTACACGGGCGTCTCGCTCGGCGCGGCCTTCGTCTACTGGCTGTTGCACAGCTGGCGCTTGCTCGACGTGGTTGGACTCTTGTTCCGGCTGAACTCCACGCCGCCCAGTGTGAACGTGTATATCGATCGTTTTGTCGATCTGGCCGAAACGATGGCCGGCATGCTCGGCCTGTTTTACGTCGTCGTCTTGAGCACGATCGCGGCGCTCGGCTTCAGCCTGTTTGGCGAAGCGCGCGCGCTGCCGGCCGCCAGCGAGTGGGGCGCGATCGGCAGCGTGCCTGTTTTCCTCGCCGCCATCGTGCTGCTCGTTTCGACCAACTTCAATGCGATCCGCGCCGACACCCTCTTCAAGCAAGGCGGACAATACATCGCCAACAACGCCTGCAACGGCGCAGGCGCACCGCTCAGCCAGTGCGACGTGGCTATCGCTCATTTGAAACAAGCTTTGAAGTACGCGCCGCAGGAAGACTTCTACATGTTGTCGCTCGGCGCGTCATTCCTCAACAAGTCGGCCGCCGCGCCACTGGCCTCCTCCGACCGGCCTTCGCTGCTGATTACCGGCAGCACGTTCCAGTCGATCATCAACCTGGATGCGGAAAGAACCGCCTTGCTTAACCGCGAAGACGCGCTGACCGCTGCCCGCGTCACGCTCGAACACGCGCGGCAGGTCAACCCGCTCAACACCGACCACTCGGCCAACCTGGCCCGCTTGCATCGGCGCTGGTCGGACTTGGCCGCCGACGACGAAGAGCGTCGGCAACGCCTCAATCAGGCCGGCGAATACTATCAGCAGGCGACCACGCTCAGCCCACACAACGCGCAGCTATGGAATGAATGGGCCATCGTCTTCTTCAGTGTGCACGATCTGGCCTCGCGGCTGGGCGATCAGGCGACGGCCGACGCCGCGCTCGTGGACGCGCAGAGCAGGCTGGACGAATCGCTGCGTCTGGATGAGCAGTTCAGCGACACGTACGTCTACCTGGCCAGCCTGTATGCCGTTCGCGGCCAAAACGCGGAAGGTGAAGCGGCATTGCTTCAGGCGCTGCAGCTGAATCCCAACAGCCCCGATGCCTGGGGGCGCCTGACCGAACAATACTTGTCCACCGGCAACATCACCGAAGCCGAGCGGATCACCGTCGACTTCGTCAACCAGAATCCCGGCTTCCTACCCGGTTGGCGCACGCTGGCCCGGCGCATCTACTTCCCGCAGGGTCTCCTGGCACAGGCGATCGAAGCGGCGCGGCGCAGCGTCGAGTTGGGCGCCGGCGATCCCGGGCTTTGGGAGGATCAGCTGGCGCTGGCCGAAATGCTGCGGCTGGCCGGTGTGTATGCCGAAGCGCTGCCGTACGCTCAGGCGGCGATCGAGGGTGCGCCTCAGGAGCGCAAGGCCGAGGCGCAGACCGTGTATGACGCGATCGTCGCCGCGCAAAACGGCTCGTCTCAAGGGCCTAGCCCGTAGACGAGTGTGGGTGTACGAGTGTAACCGCGTTCGTCCTTCGTCGTTGGTCGAGCCATGCAGCGCTTCAATCCCTTCCGCCATCGGCCATCTAAAATCCGCGCACGGAGCCGCGTGTGACCACTGCCATGCTGATCTTCACGGGCGCGCTGATCCTGGCTATCGGCGGCACGCCGTTGGCGAGGCGCATCGCGCCGCGACTGGGCCTGGTCGATCAACCCAACGCGCGTAAAATTCATCAGCGACCCATGCCGCGCATGGGTGGCGCAGCGATCGTGCTGGCCAGCATCGCCACACTGTTCTTCTTCCAGGATCGCTTCGAGTTCCAGCAGTTGATCGGCATCGTGTTTGGCGGCGCATTTGTATCGCTGCTGGGCACGTGGGACGATCGCTGGGGCATGCCGCCGCCGATCAAGCTGCTGGGCCAGTTCTTCGCCGCCGGCATCCTCATCCTCACCGGCGTCACGGTTCAGCTGCTCCCGATACCCTGGTTGAACCTCGTGCTGACCGCGCTGTGGGTCGTCGGCATCACCAATGCATTCAACTTGCTCGACAACATGGATGGGCTATCGAGCGGCGTCGGGCTGATCAGCGCTGCCTTCTTCACGCTGTTGGCCGCGCTCAGCCGGCAGTCGTATGTCAGCGCGCTGGCTGCGGCCGTCCTCGGCGCGTCGCTTGGATTCTTGATTTACAATTTCAACCCGGCCAGCATTTTCATGGGCGATTCGGGCAGCCTGTTCCTGGGGTTCGTGCTGGCCGCGATCGGTATCAAGTTGCGCTTCCCCGACAACGTCACTTTCGTCACCTGGATGGCGCCCGTACTGGTGCTGGGCATGCCGCTGTTCGACACGGCGCTGGTTGTCGTCTCGCGCTTGCGGCGCGGTCTCAACCCGCTCACCACGCCCGGCAAAGATCACACCTCGCACCGTCTGGTCGCCGCCGGCTTTACCGCTCGCGAAGCGGTGATGATTCACTACCTGGCTGCCGGGGCTTTCGGCGTGCTGGCAATATTCGTGACCCAGGCCAGCGTGCTTGAAGGCTACGTGGTCGGCATCGCCGCTGCGCTGATCAGTCTGTTCGCGCTGATCCGCCTCGAAATCCGTTTCAAGAAGACGGGACTTGCCCCCTCCCCGGCTCACCTGCCCCCTTCAGGGGGTCTTCCGATGACGGAATCGCCGTCGTCGGAAGAGAGGATCGTGAGGTTACGCTCCCACCCCGCGTCCCCGCGGGCGGCCAACCGCGAGGACGCGGTTGGTGAGCAGTGAGCGGAGTTTTCGCATGAGCGAGCGCGATCAACATGTGGCCGTGATCGGCCTGGGCTACGTCGGGCTGCCGCTGGCGATCGGGCTGGCCGATGCCGGCCGCACAGTGGTTGGCCTCGACATCGATACGCGCAAAGTCGAAAGATTGAATCGCGGCGAGTCGCACATCCCGGATGTGTCGTCCGAGGCCGTCGATCGATTAGTGCGATCGGGTCGTTTCATTGCCACCACCGATCCCGATGCGCTGCGTCAGCCCGACGCGATCTTCATTTGCGTACCCACCCCCCTCGACGCGATGCGCGCGCCCGACTTGTCGTTCATCCGCAGCGCAGCCGAATCGGTTCAGCCTCGACTGCGCCGGGGCCACCTGATCGTCCTGGAATCCACCACTTACCCTGGCACCACCGAAGAAGTGCTGCAGCCTGTGCTCGAATCCACCGGCTTGCGCGCCGGCATCGACTTCGATCTGGCTTTCGTGCCCGAGCGCACCGATCCGGGCCAGGTGGAGAGCAAAGGCTGGACGATCCTCAACACACCAAAAGTCGTCGGCGGGCTGACACCCGGCAGTGCGGAGCGTGCCGGCACACTGCTCGCGGCGTTGGGCGCGCCGGTGCACATCGTTTCCTCGCCGCGCGCGGCCGAGATGGCCAAGCTGCTGGAGAACACCTTTCGCAGTGTCAATATCGCGCTGGTCAACGAACTGGCGCTGTTGTGCGAGCGGATGAACATCGACGTTTGGGAAGTGATCGGCGCGGCTGCCACCAAGCCGTTCGGGTTCATGCCATTCCGTCCGGGCGCGGGCGCGGGCGGGCACTGCATCCCGGTCGACCCGCTGTACCTGTCGTGGAAAGCGCGCGAGTTCGACTTCCACACCAACTTCATCGACCTCGCCGCGCAGGTCAACCAGGATATGCCCTATCACGTGGTCGATCTGATCGTGCGCGGCTTATCGAAGCAGGGCCGCGCGCTCGACGGCGCGCACATCCTGGTGCTGGGCGTCGCTTTCAAGCGCGACATCGACGACGCGCGCAACTCGCCGGCCGAGCGGGTGATCGAACTGTTGATCGAGCGCGGCGCGACGGTGGCGTACCACGATCCGCATGTGCCGCGTTTCCGCGCCGGCGGCAACGTCTTTCATCGCCAGCGCGAGACGCTCGAATCCGTGCCGCTGATGGATGCGGCTCTGGCCGCCGCCGACTGCGTCGTGATCGTCACCGGCCATACGTCGATCGATTATCGCCGGGTTGCGGCGCAGGCGCGGCTGGTGGTCGATACCGGCAACACCATTCCGCGCGACGCGCGGGCAAGCGTGATCCGCCTGGGCGCCCCGCCAAGATAGATACTCACCGCCGAGACGCCGAGGGCGCAGAGGGATCAAGGATCAAAAGGAACTCTCGGCGTACTCCGCACCTCGGCGGTGAACGAATCCGTCAAACAAGGAGGCTCGCATGGCAAAGAAGTACGCATCCCCGCCGCTAATGGTGATCGATCCGAAGAAGAAGTACACCGCCACCCTCGTTACGCCGAACGGCGACATCGTCATTGAGCTGTTCGCCGACAAAGCGCCGAAGACCGTCAACAACTTCGTCTTCCTCGCCCGCGAGGGATTCTATGACGGCGTCACGTTCCATCGCGTGATCAAGGGCTTCATGGCGCAGGGTGGCGACCCGACCGGCTCGGGTCGGGGTGGGCCTGGCTACGTGTTCGCCGACGAGTTTCATCCGCAGCTGCGCCACAACGGGCCGGGCATCCTGTCGATGGC
>JBOGUH010000067.1:0-2404 GCA_050695975.1 Anaerolineae bacterium | reverse complement strand
GTACAAGCGCGCCGAGCGGGCCAGCGCCATCGCGGCAATCAGGCAGTCGGGGATGCTCAATGCCGAAGTCAGGCGATATGCGGCCATCAGCTCATAAGCTCGAGCGAATTCGGAAGCCTCGGGCCATACGACTTCAAAAGTGTTGAGGAAGGCTTGCGTGCGCCGGAAGTCGGCTTGGTCTCGGCAGCCGGCCAGCAGTTCCATCGCCACAATGCCGGGCACCTGGAAGGACTCTGATGCGTGCTGTTCCAGCCACTCTTGGGCGGGCGCGCTTCCGCGCAGACAGTCTATCAGCACATCGGTGTCCAGGAGCACGGTCATGCCGAGCGGCTCCAGGCCTCCGCGCGTAAGCGGCGAGCAAATTCTGCGCTATCATCGATGTCGGTGCGGTCGCGCCACATTCCGAAAAACTCGGAGCGGAGCAGATCGCCCAAAGTGCGGGTGGGGCTGCCGGCGCGTGAGGCCACGACGACGACAATTTCCGCCGGGCCAGTCGGCACATCGGCCGGAAGTGTTATGCGCACTTCACGGTTCGGTGGAATGTCGGTTGTGAGATTAACTGTTCTGACCATGACAACCTCCGCGTGAATCACTACCAGCAAGTATATCACAGACTGCTGAGCGCGCTGCGTGGGGAAGTTGGTGTTCCTTCGTGTCTTTCGTGGATTTTCATTTGTCGGGCGCGCTACAGCGCATGGACAACTCCCTGGAACTGGGTTAACCTGATAGCATGAAGGCCCCAGACCACCCCGAATATCCCCACGAGCAAGCCAACCTCCAGCGCACGCTGGAGGCGCTCGCCGGGCGGCTGGAATCGCTCGCGCAGGCGAATCTGATCACCGCGTATGAGAATGCTGCAGAAGCGCTGCTCATGCAGTACCGCGCCGAGTATCGAGCTATGCAGAACGTGTCCAACTCACCCTACTTCGCGCAGATCGACTTTGTGCCCTACGACGAAGAGCAAACCGAGACGCACTACATCGGCAAGAAGGGCTTCGAGCACGGCGACGACGCGGTGATCGATTGGCGCGCCCCGCTTGCCGCGCTCTTCTACAAGGGCAAGCCCGGAGAGGTGAATTACGCCAGCCCGGCCGGCTCGATCCGGGGACTGATGCAGCTCAAGCGCAACCTGGACATCCAGTCGCAGCAGCTGCTCACCATCGCCGACGACTTCGACATCCGCGACACACGACCCGGCGCAATGACCAGCGCAGCCGAGCCGGGCGAATATCTTCGCGAGAAGCTGGCCGCCAAGCGCGATCCCTACCTGCAGGAGATCATCGCCACGATTCAGGCGCAGCAGTACGACCTCATTCAAGCCGGCGTGAATCAAGTTCTCGTCGTGCAGGGCGTCGCCGGCAGCGGGAAAACATCCGTGGCGCTGCACCGGCTCGCCTACCTGCTGCATCCGGGCAACGCCGCGGGCGTCGAGGCGAAGCGCTGCGTCATCTTCGGCCCGAACCGCTTGTTCCTGAGCTACATCGCG
Source organism: Anaerolineae bacterium (assembly GCA_050695975.1). GTDB lineage: Bacteria > Chloroflexota > Anaerolineae > Fen-1058 > Fen-1058 > DASSFZ01. Next base: position 918 of record JBOGUH010000067.1, on the reverse strand, counting down.
CTGGTGCTGCCCGATCTCGACATCGGACAGGTGGCCCAGACCACCTTCGTCGATTGGGCCTGCGAGCAGTTGGGACTGGACGCGCGCAGCGTCGTTGACAAAGCACTCGACGCGATCCTCTTGCCGGAGACGTCGCCCGACGAGCGCGCCGCGCAATTCCGCCGCAGCCAGTTGCGAAATTCGAGCGGCATGCGCCAAACGCTGGAGCGATATATCGACCGGCGGCGGCAACTGTCGATTCCGGAGAGCGGGATGACCTATTCAGGCGTCGGCCAATTGAAGTTGACTGTCCGCCTGACGCTCGTCCAGATTGCCGAAGTTCACAAGCCGTTCGAGGGGCTGCCGCTCAATCAACACCGGGCGCGATTCATCGAAGCCATGCAGGCGCGCCTGACGAGCGCGTACGATGACGCCCTCGCCCGGAAACTCGACGAGCTGGCCGAGAGCAGCAAACAGATTGCCGGGCAAGCCGCACATCTTCGCCAGGAAGCGGCCCAGCTGCAACGGCTGGCGATCCTCACGCGCAGCCTGGACGATGCCGCGCTGAAGGATCGGAACACGGCGCAATCGCTCGACCATGGCGCGGCCGGCTTGCTGGAATTGGCGGAGCATTATCAGCGACAAGCTGAGGCCGCCCTGGCGAGAGTCGACCGTACGCGCGAAGAGGTTTACGAAGAGAAGACCTGGCAAAAGACCGTCGAGCAACTGACCACGCAACTCGCCGCCGACCTGAACAAGCACTGGCCGCCGCTCGACGCGGTGAAGGATTACCACACGCTGCTGGCGAATCGGAAACTGCTCGCGGAACTCGGACAGGGATTGTTCACGCCCGACGAGATCGCGCTGCTCGCTGCGCGCCAACCGCGACCTTCTGAAACGGGAAAGATCGATCTGAACGACCTCTCCGCGATGCACTTC
>JBOGUH010000066.1:0-5317 GCA_050695975.1 Anaerolineae bacterium | reverse complement strand
GAACATCTGGAACTGCGTGCCCGGATCGTCGATCTGCACTTCGCCGCCGTCAAGCGCGCGCTTCAAGGCGGCCCAGCCAATCGGATCGTTCAGCACGTCCTTCGCCCGCAGCACCAGGTAGCCGCCGTTGGCCTGATGCAGCGCGCCGGCCCGCAGCATCGTGAAGTCCATGACCGTCCCGCCGAAACGCACGTCACGCTCGATCCGGCCGATCAGGTTCATGAACGTGGGATTGCGCTCGATGACGACCGGCGCGCCGCGCGTGTGCCGGTGGTCGACCAGCACGTTCACCTGATAGCGCACGTGCGGCGTCGGGCCCCGAGTCGGGTCGAGCGGTTGAGCGGGTTGTCCCGCAGCGGGGTTGAAATCGCCGATGTGGTCGATGATGTCGCGGCGGACTTCCTCCAGATACGCGGCCACTTCCGGGGAGTCGGCTTGATACGCTTTGACCAGTGCATCGACCACGTGGCCGGCGACGTTTGCCGCCACCTGCCGGTCGAGTTCGGCCACGGCCTCTCGAGAGTCCCTCTCGTAGCCGCGCACCCGGCGCACCGAATCGGCCAGCACCTCCTGGAGTGCGATGCCCGCCGCTTCCATCTGCTGCCTCTGCTCGGGCGGCAGGCCGGCCAGCGCTTCGATCGGCGCCGGCTTGCCATCGACCAGCGGCGCGGCCAGCAGCCCGCCCGGCGTGCGCACGATCGCAAAGTTGCGCTGCGCCGCCGCCGCTTCCAGTTCGTGGTAAGCCGCCTGCTGCTTTTCATCGAGCTCGCGCGCCATACGAGCGCGCGCCTGGTGGTACTCCTCTGAATCGAACGCGCGCGGCACGTCGGTCTCTAGGTGACCGATCAGCGACTCCATGTCTTGCCGCAGCCCAATGGCCCGGCCGGGCGGCAGGCGTATCGCGCGCGGCTTATACGGGTCGACGAAGTTATACACGTACACCCAATCGTCCGGGACTTTGCCGCGAGCGGCCCGGTCGGCGAGGAAACGCTCGATCGTGGTCGCGCGGCCGCTGCCGCCCGGCCCCAGCACGAAGATGTTGAAACCCGGCCCATCGATGTCGCTGCCGAAATCGATGGCGCGGGTAGCGCGCGGCTGACCGAAGATGTCATTCGCCAGCGGCAGTTCGGCCGTGGTCTTGAATTGGAAGTGCGGCGGTGGGCAGGTGCGGCGCACTTGCTTGGCGGAGAGTTTCTTGATTGTCATAGCTGGACTTATCTCAATGTTAAAAACGTAACGAGTACAACGTAAAGGCGGTCCGCGCTATTACGCTTTAGGCAAAGAGCAGCGCCCCCAGATTATACATCTAGGGGCGCCCGTTCGCCGTGCCGGCTTTACACTACCGGCCGCCGATGTGCATTGGCATGATCACGTGCGTGAAGGCATCATCGCCGACCGGGCGGATCACGCCCGGGGACGAGGGCGAGGATGTCTCCAGAACCACCTGCGGCGTCCCGGCGACGTTCAGCACATCGATCATGTACCTTACGTTGAACGCAATTTCGATCGGGACGCCGTCGACCGTCGCGTCGAGCTCGCCGGCGTTGTCGCCGGTCTCGGCGCTGGTCGCCTGCACGGTGACGTGCCCCGGCGCCAGCTCGCTGCCCGGCGACACGACCACGCGGGCGATGTTGGCGTTCTCGCGCGCGAAGACGCTGGCTGCCTTGCAGGCTTTGAGCATCTGCGCCGTGTCCATCACCGTGCGCGTGTCGTGCTTCTTGGGCATGATCGCAGTGTAGTCGGGGAACTTGCCGTCGATCAGCTGCGACACCAGGTCGATGTTGGTCAGGTGAAACAAGACCTGGCTGCGCTGCGGGGTGACGACGATGCTGATCGGGTCCGCTTGATCGCCGGAAATGCGGCTCAGTTCGGCCAGCGCGCGCGACGGAATGATCACCTCGATCGGTTTATCCACCGATGTTTCCAGAGCAGCCGTGCGCACCGACAGGCGGAAGCCGTCGGCGGCGGCGAAGGTGAGCTGGTTGCCGTTGAACTTGGCCAGGACGCCGGTGAGGATCGGGCGGCTTTCGTCGGCCGCCGCCGCGAAGGCGACCTGATCGATCATCTTCTTGAACACGTCGGGGGCGATGCGAATCGCATCGACTTCTTCAAGCTGTGGGATGATCGGAAATTCCTGCGCGTCGATGCCCTTGATATTGTTTTCGAAACGACCCGAGCGCAGGTGGAGCGTCTGCGTGCGGACCGCCAATTCCATGTCGATCCGGTCCGGCGGCAGCGCGTTCACCAGATCGACGAACGTGCGCGCCGGCACGCTGATCGCGCCTTCCTCTTCGACCTTGGCGCCGATCCAGCAGGTGATGCCGATCTCCAGGTTCGTCGCAGCCAGTTTCAAACGGCCGTTGTCGGTGGCGAGCAGCACGTTGCCCAGCACGGGCAGCGTCGATCGGGCGGCCACCGCGCGGCCGACGATGCTCAGACCTTTGGCCAGGTTCTCTTGCAAGCATGAGACTCTCATCGAATGAGCCTCCAATGATCGAAAGATGTTTCAGACGAGTTGATGCGCATTAAGTATAGCCTGTGCGAACCGAAATCGCAAGCACCAGTTACGTGCGGCGCACCTCGCACTTCACAAACTGGCTCGGCGTGACAGCCAGCCGCGCCAGCGGGCGCTGGAGCGCGCCGTCGATTGAAGCCAGCCGTTTCGCGCCAAACAACGGCTTCAGCGCGCCGACGCGGAAGAACGACACCGATCGTTCCTGCCGGATTTCAAAGCCGGCCTCACGCAGCCGCTCTTTCATCCAGGCCGGGTGAAAGTCGAAGTTCAACTCGACGAACTCGATCGGCTCTCGTCTGTACGGCGACCAGGCCTGCCGCTTGAGCGCGTAGCGCAGCATCGCCTTGAGGTTGCGCTTGTTGGCAAATTCGAGGATGAACGCTCCACCCGACCGCAGCGTCGCCGCGATCCGGCCCAACGCCTTAGGCACGTCGACCAGATGATGGATCACGCGCACCATCACTGCTGTATCGAAGGCGGCGTCGGCGAACGGCAGACGGTACACGTCGGCGGCGACGAACTTGAAACGCGGATCGCCTCCCCAGCGCTGGCGCGCCTCGAGCAGCGTCGAGCGGGCGTAGTCCATCAGCACCACTTCGGCGTAGCCCTGGTATAACCCGCCCAGGCGACCCGCCCCGGCGCCGATCTCGATCAGCCGGCTGCCGGTCGGCGGCAGCATCGCATCGATTACGATGCGCTCGACGCGGTCTTCGTATTCGCGCGCCGGCGTCCAGAACTCCGTGCTGTAACCCGAGCCTTCGTAATCAATCACTCGGAGCGGTTGAGTCATTTATCCGCCGAGGGCACGTAGAGGCTAACCTCCGACATGGGGAAATGCTTTGCATTGAGGGTAACGAGTGTCAGTCCGTGGCGAACGGCTGTGGCTGCGATAATCGCATCGGGGATGCTCGCGCCGCGTTCGTGGTAACGTCGTAAGAACTCGCCGGCGCGCGCAGCAATCTCGCGATCGACTTCATACGCCACAAAACGGGAGAGCAACTTGCGTGTGCGGTACTCTTCGTGTGGGCGCATCCCAGCATACACTTCGAGGTGAGTCACGACGGACACGCCCAAGCGGACACGACGACCGAGTTCACGCAACAGCTGTACTGCTTCAAGATCGCCACGAAGATGCCGAATGACGAGCCCCGAATCGAGAAGGCGCCCGGCCATCGTCTATGTCTGGCGTGCCTGTAATTTCGTGAGGCGGTCAGGCCATGTGCCACGCAGGTCAGTCAGCCAGCGATCAATTTCCTCAGGAGTCCGCATGTCTGGGTGATCGGCATCTTTCCACGCACCGGCGGTTTCTTCCAGTGCAGCCATTTGTTCGGCCAGCGCCAGACTCTCTTCAAGGGCTTTGGCCACAAATTCATTGCGCTGGCGTGCAGGAATGTGCTTCCGAAGCCGCTGAATCAGTGCTCTGGGCAGAGTCACGGTGATTTTTTGTGTGCCGTTCGATGTTCTAGCCATAGAGTGATCTCCTATCAGGATTATAGCACGCATCGCCAGGCTGTTGATCCGTGCCTATCGCGTCCCAGGTCTTACGGCCCCACAAATGGGCACATGTCCTTCGCCACGTACTGGCGATTGGCGTAGCCGAACGCGTTCAAACCATCGATCGCGTCGGTGGTCTCATTCGCGTGGGCGTTCGCCGCGATACACGCCTCACTGAGGCTGTTGGTCTCGGTGTACTTCGTCCAGAACACCTGCGCCAATTGCTGGTACTCGTGACCGGGCGCGCCGGCCGGGAAACCGGCGCTCAATCGATCGAACGCGGCCTGCGCCGTGGTGACATCTCCCAGTCGCACATTGGCGATTACGATCCGATACCAGGCATATGCCATGAGATTGGCCCGATCGTTCGGCTTCTCGACGCCAGCCTCGACCAGCCAGTCTTTCAGTGAGTCGTCAGTGATGATGCGATTGTACACATCGATTGCGCTGGCGAGGTTACCGCTTAACAGGAGATCATCGGCAGCGTGGACGGCGTGAATGCGATACTCCGGCGGGGAAACGATCTCGCTGGCCTTCACGAACTGTGCGCCGTTCCAGTCCCACACCTGTGTGACGGTGCGCTGCGGCCCAGCGCCAGCCGACGCGATCATCCCACTCACTGCCTGAATCTCCAGCGCGGCGTCGCCGTCGAGGTTGGCTAAAGAGTAGGTGGGCGACGGCATTTGCAGGCGATCGCCCATCAGGCCGACGAACGCCGCGCCGTTCCAGCCCAACATGTCGAACGTGTCGAAGCATGCCTGCGCGCCGCATTCCGAGCGGATCGTCGCCACTTCGCCGCCGCGCCCCGCGCCGATGAAGTCGCCCACGTCCTTCATCTGAAGCATCGGCTGGCCCGCGTCCTGATACAACAGCGGCGCGACCCGATCGAAGCAGCCGTAGATCAACAATGCGCCGGTCGGCGCCGGCCCGAACACCTCGCCCAACGGATCGAAGATCGACACGATTGTCTCCTGGTCGCCATCGCCAGTCAGGTCGAACGACCACACGCCGCCGAACTGCGTGTTGATCGAGCTGGCATTCGTCAGGATCGATCTCAGTGCTTCGGCCGTTCCGCCTGCATTGAGGAATCCGCCGATCGCGCCGGAGTAGCCGTCGAAGTCGGCCGGCGCGATCCAGGCCGCGTTGGGATCGGGCACCGGGCACGCTTCGCGCGGCACGCGCGTCGGCGTCGGGGTGATCGTCGGCGTGGGAATCGGCGTCGGGCTGGAAGTGAGCGTCAGTGTCGGTTCAGGCGCGCGCTGGCCACACGCGGTCAGCATCAACATCACAGCGATTATTGGCCAGAGT
>JBOGUH010000065.1:0-2059 GCA_050695975.1 Anaerolineae bacterium | reverse complement strand
GCCGAGGTGAGCATCGTCTTGAGCAGCGGCGTGCGCTGGCCGCCTGGCATAACAGCCATATGGATACTGTTGGAGAGGTCTTTGGGGTTGTGACCCGTCGGTTGCGAATGGGGACGCGCGGCGGCATCGGCGCGGCCTTTGAATTCGACGTTGCGCGGATCGCCGAAGACGACAGGAACGCCCTTTAGGGTCGGTGCGGTTGGGTGTGGGTTGGACGTGTGGCAGGAAGGCAGGCTGAGGGTTTTTTCTTCGCTCGGCTCGAGTGCGGCGTTATCAGACAGCAGGGCGAGTTTCTGTTCGGCGTCCATGCCGACAGTATACGAACTTTTGTTCTATCCGTCAAGCGTCAAAAATCAGGCATTGCAGCCTGTTTAAATGCTTACTGCACCTCACTCTCTGATCAACTGCCGCGCGTAAGCGAACAGCGCCGGCGTGCCGCCGGTGTGCCAGAACAGCACGTTCTGGCCCGACTTAAGTTCCCCCTTGCGAACCAGGTCGATCAGGCCAGCGAGCGCGCGGCCGGTGTACACCGGATCGACGAGCAGCCCTTCGGCTTGAGCGGCTATCTCGATCGCCTCGCGCTCGGGTTCACCCATTACCGCGTAACCGCCGCCCAAGTATTGGTCTCGCACGTCGAAGTCGCTCGCATCGAACGACGGCGACAGGCCCAGCCGCTCAGCAGTGTCGTTAGCGATTGAGGCGAGTGTGCGCTTGAACTGCTGGGCGCGCTGATCGACGCTGATGCCGATGATCCGGCCGGTGTATCCGACCTGGCGCGCACCGACGACCAATCCGGCCTGCGTGCCGCCCGAGCTGGTGGCGAAGACGATCGCGTCGAAGCGCAGTCCCGCCGTCTGAGACTGTTCGACGAATTCGCTTATCGCAGCGACGTAACCCACCGCGCCGACGGCGCTCGATCCGCCGAGCGGGATCAGGTAGGGACGCTGCCCCCGCGCGCGAAGCTCGTCGGCGACTTCTTCCATTACGTCGGATGTCGAGCGTGTCCCTGTCCAGACGAGCTCGGCGCCGAGCAGATGATCGAGCAGGATATTGCCGGTGGTTTTGGCGGGCGGGTCGCCGCGCAGGACGAGCGCGCATTTCAATCCGGCGCGCGCGGCGACGGCGGCGGTCTGCCGCGCGTGATTGGACTGCGGCGCGCCGGTGGTGATCAACGTATCGGCGCCCTGGGCGATCGCTTCGCCGAGAAAGTATTCGAGCTTGCGGACTTTGTTTCCCCCGAAAGCCAAACCCGTCTGATCGTCGCGCTTGGCCCACAGCGCCGGCCCGCCGATGCGCGTCGATAAGCGGGGCAGCGGCTGGATCGGCGTCGGGAGGAAGGCGATCAGTGATCGAGGCAAATGAGAGAGATTCATATCAAGTTAGCTCCCTGAGTTCTTTCAATTCCCTTGCGAGGAACTCAAGGCACTTGAGGAACTCAAGTCTCTGCGCCGGCGCGGTCACCTTGAACTTAAGAAGGCCACGATGTGTTGCGCGATCTCTTCAGGAGCGTCCAGCGGCGACCAATGCCCGCATTGAGGAATGGTGACGAGCTTCGCCTGGGGAAGCTCCTGAATAATGCTTGAAGCGTGAGCGAGAGGAAACACATTATCCTGCTCGCCCCAAATCAGTAAGACGGGCATGCGCAGGTTCTGGAGTTCAGAACGCACGCGCCGCAGGCGCGAAGGCGCGAAGTGGTCGAGGCCACGCAGAAGTCGACGCCGCGACCAGGGCCTGACCCAACTTTCGATCAGAGAAGGTTCCAGAGTTTTCCTGCGCCGGAGAGTCGTGCGCATTCCCCAACGCACAAACGCTTCTCCAAAGATCAGATTCGCCACGTAAATTAGGCCGCCCACGCGGAGGCACCACGTGACGGTGGTGGATAGGACGACAAGCGTTTTCACCCGTTCAGTGTGACCGGATGCCCATTCCAGACCCAGCACGCCGCCGAAATCGTGGACAACCAGGTGGAACGTTGGCGGTGGCACAGCCTCCAGAAACGCGAAGAGATGCTCGGCGTAAGCCGCATAACCCAGTGAGCCTCTGGCAGGCGCTTCGGTAT
>JBOGUH010000064.1:0-3212 GCA_050695975.1 Anaerolineae bacterium | reverse complement strand
CTACTGGCCGCGCCCTATCTCAGCATACAACATAGCGGCTTTTACAACGACCAAGACACGGTTCGCGCGCGTGTGGAGCATCTGGAGCAGGCCATTCTCTTCTGGCCGTACATGGCCGTCGTCGATGCCTTCCAGCACTGGGTGTACGAGAACCCGGACGCGGCGCTCGATCCGATCCAGTGCGATACGCAGTGGACGGTGTTGTGGAAACGCTTTACGCGCGGCGTGGATTCGTCGGGGCTTGAGCAAGAAATGGTCACAGGCTGGCAGCGCAAGGCGCATATTCACCAGGACCCGTTCTACTACGTCGAATACGGCCTGGCGCAGCTCGGCGCGGTGCAGGTCTGGCGCAACGCAGTGAAGGATCAAGCGGCGTCGGTCGCCCGTTACCGGCGCGCGCTGTCGCTGGGCGGCACTCAGCCGCTGCCGAAACTGTTCGAAGCCGCCGGCGCCAAGTTCGCGTTCGACGCCGGCACGCTGCGCGAAGCGGTCGGCTTGATGGAAGAAACGATCGCCAGGCTCGACCCGCAGTGATGCGCTGGTTTGATCAGTTGACGGGGACAGGCAACCCCAGCGCCGACGTGCGCCGCTTTCTGCGCGATGCAGGATGCTTTCGTGATCTGCGGAGTCTGCTCATCGTCTCTGGCGTGGCCGCGCTGCTTATCGCACTGGGGCTGCTGCCGGTGACGCACTGGGCTACAGTGACCGCCGCAGGCGCTGCGACGGGCACGCCCGCTCCACGGCTGTACGTGTTGCGCGTGATCGTGCGCAGTCCGGCCGATGTCGTACGCCTGACCTCCGGCGGCTGGGACGTGTTGGAAGCGCGCGGCCCGGATTACCTGCTTGTTTTAGGCGATGATGCAGTCGCTCGGCAATTACGCGCGCGAGGTTTCATGGTGATCATTGACCACGAACTCGACCTTGCCTCAGCGCTCAGCCTCTTCTCGTACTTCGGCGGCTATCGCACGGTTGCCGAACACTATCAGCACATGGACGACATCGCGGCCGCGCATCCTGAGTTGGCGGTCGTCGTCGATTACGGCGATTCCTGGCGCAAGTTGAACGCGCAGCCCGGCGGCCACGATCTGAAAGCCATTTGCATCACGCAGCTGCGCGCGGGCGACTGCGCGCTCAATCCCCATACCGACAAGCCGCGCTTCTTTTTGATGGCCGCGATTCACGCTCGCGAACTCAGCACCTCGGAAATGGCCTGGCGTTGGATGGACTACCTGGTGATCAACTACGACGTCGATCCCGATATCACTGCCCTGCTGGATTACGCCGAAATGTGGATCGTGCCGGTCGCCAATCCCGATGGCCGCCTCATCGTCGAGGCAGGCGGCGCATCACCGTACTTGCAGCGCAAGAACGCCAATAATAGCCTCGGCATCTGCGATGATCCGCCTACCAGCAGCAACCAGTATGGCGTTGACTTGAACCGGAATGCCGACTTCCAGTATGGCGGCGCAGGCACGACCACATCTCCTTGCGCGCAAACGTATCGAGGAGTCGGCGCTGCCTCCGAGCCGGAGGAGTACTTTCTCGAAAGCTTTATGCAGAATCTGTTTCGCGACCAGCGCGGCCCGGCCCTGACCGACACCGCGCCGATCACGACGACCGGCGCGATGCTGACGCTGCATAGCTACAGCGATCTGGTGCTGCTGCCGTGGGGCTGGACCGAGTGCAGCGGCTTCGCATGTCCGCCTGGCCAGCAAGCGCCCAACAACGCGGGATTGCGCTCGTTTGCGTTTCGCACGAGTTACTATAATGGCTACGCTACGGGACAGGCGTCAGAGTTGCTGTATGCCGCCAGCGGCACGACCGACGATTGGGCCTACGGTGTACTGGGCGTTCCCGGCTTCACCTTTGAAATTGGGTCGGCCAACTTTTTTGACCCGTGCAACGGCTTTACGCCGCCTTACACCTGCCAGGACAACACCTTCTGGCCGCTCCATCGCAACGCGTTCGTGTACGCCGCCAAAGCTGCGCGCCAGCCGTATGCGTTCACGCCCGGCCCGACGACATTGTCGGCCACGCTGAACATCACGCAGGTCGTCGCGGGCACACCGGTCACGCTCACTGCGCTCATCAACGACGACGCCTACGGCAACGGCGGCGTCGGCCGGCCGGCTGCGCAAGCCATCAGCCAGGCGGAGTACACCCTCGACGTTCCGCCGTGGGCTGGTGGCACGCCGATCAGCATGACGGCGCTGGACGGGTCGTTCAACGGCGCCAGTGAAATCGTCACCGCGCAAGTCCAGGCGCCGCTAAGCGCGGGGCGGCACACATTATTCGTGCGCGGGCGCGACGCCGCCGGCAATTGGGGTCCGATCACGGCGCAGTGGTTGACGGTCATCAATACCCCGCCGACGCTCTCGGATATTCCCGATCAGACGACGAACGAAAACCAGCCTACGCCGGCGATTGCCTTCACCATCGGGGACGCGGAAACAGCGCCCGGCAGCCTCACCCTCTTCGGCGCTTCGTCGAACGTCGCACTGGCGCCGGACGCGAATATCACTTTTAGCGGCAGCGGGGTCAATCGAGCGGTGACCATCACGCCGACATTGAACCTGATAGGGACCGCCACTATCACGGTGACGGTCGACGATGGCGCTGATGTGGCCAGCGACACCTTTCTGCTGGCGGTCGTGTCAGGCCAAAAACTGTACCTGCCGATTCTCGTCCGCCAGTGAGTTAAAGCATGTGGACTATCACGCGCCTGCGCGCCGAAACACGGCGATCACCCACGGCCCCGAACGCTTCTCGAAGACCGGAGCCAGCCCGGCCTCCTTCACCGTCGCGACGATCTCGGTTGGCGGATGCAAGAAGAATCGGAACGCGCTGCGCGTGAGCGCCATCCACAAATTGATCAGCCTGCCGCCCACCCGTATCCACCACACGTCACGCGGGAAGGTCAGCGCCAGCAAACGCCGCGCGTGAGTCGCCGCGGGCGTGACCAGCGCGCGCATGTCCGGATAGCAGCACACCACGCGATGCATCACGACCACATCGGCCTCGGCGACTTCATCCGCCTGCTTTGCAAAATCTAACAGTCGATGCTCGACCGCCTCTTTGAATCCGAGGCGGTCCGCCACGCCTTTCGCCGCTTCGACGTACGCCGGCGACAGATCGACCGACGTAGCGCGCGCCGCGCCCGATTTGAGCAGCTCCAGGTGCAGCCCGCCGATCCCGCTGCCAACCTCGAGCAC